>CABTXO010000156.1 GCA_902488725.1 uncultured Bacteroidales bacterium | reverse complement strand
ACCGCACCATGCTCGGCCACTTCATCGGGCAGGAAATCGAACCTGGAAAGCGTCTGCAGCGGCCGCCGATGGAAGAGCCGGCCTTGCTGACCGTCAAGCGTCCCGAATTGGACTGGATCGACGCGAAGATCGGAGTGCTGGAGGCGCGCACGAAGCAGCTTGAAACTTCGGTGATGCCGCGTTTCAGCCTCTTCGGGCAGGGATTCTACGGCTATCCCGGCTTCGACTATTTCGCCGCGATGCAGAACCACGACCGGTCCTGGAATTCGCTGGTCGGTGTCCGGATGGTCTGGAACATCAGTTCTTTCTACACCCTGCGGAACAACCTGCAGAAGATTCGTTCGGCGCAGGACATCGCGCGGGTCCAGAAGGATGTGTTCCTGTTCAACAACAGCCTGCTTGCCGACCGGCAGAGCGGTGACATCGCCCGCCTGCGCAAGGCTGTCGGGGACGACGACCGGATTGTCGAACTCCGGACCGCGGTACGCAAGGCCGCAGAATCGAAATTCCGGAACGGCGTCATCGACACCTACGATCTGCTGCAGAAGATTACCGATGAAAACACCGCCCTTCTCTCCCGGAGCACCCATGAAACCGAACTTTTGAAAACGCTCTACGAGTTGAAACACACCGTGCGGGCGACGAACGAATAGTACCATGAAACAATCCATTTCAATCTTTGCGGTCCTCCTGCTGCTCCTGACCGGATGCGCCGGGACCCATGAATATGATGCCGGCGGCACCTTCGAGGCTACCGAAGTGACGGTCTCCGCGGAGGTCTCCGGCCGGATTCTGGAACTCGGATTCCAGGAGGGAGACACCCTGCAGGCGGGCCGGCAGGTCGGCAGCATCGACTCGGTCCAGCTCCATCTCCAACGGCTGATGCTCATGCGCCAGCGCTCGTCCGTCCGCAGCAACCGGCCGGATGTGGACAGCCAGGTCGCCGCCCTGCGCGCCCGGATCAACAAGGCTGCGCAGGAAAAAGGCCGCGTGGAGCGGTTGCTGAAGGACGGCGCTGCCACGACGAAGCAGCTGGACGACATCGTCGCCCAGATCCGCATCCTGAACAGCCAGCTGGACGCCAGCCTGTCCACCCTGCACAACAGCGTCACGTCGGTCAATGCGAACGCCTCCGCGATCGACATCCAGATCGCCCAAGTCGAGGACCGGCTGTCCAAATGCCGGATCAGTTCGCCCATCGACGGACTTGTGCTGGCCAAATACGTGGAAGTCGGCGAACTGGCGGCGGCCGGCCGACCGATCATGAAGGTGGCGGACATGGATCACCTCTTCCTGCGCGCCTATTTCACGTCGGACCAGCTCGCCGACCTCCAGGTCGGGCAGGAGGTGACCGTTATTGCGGACTATGGAGGGGACCGGCAGTTGGAATATCCCGGCAAGGTCACCTGGATTGCTACGGAAAGCGAGTTCACGCCCAAGTCGATCCAGACCCGGAACTCCCGGGCGAACCTGGTCTATGCCGTCAAGATCGCCGTCCCCAATGACGGACGCCTGAAGATCGGCCTGTCGGGAAGCGTGGTGCTATGAGTGCGGACTGTGCCATCGCGGTCAAGGGGGTGAGCAAGCGCTACGGGGATCTTACCGCCGTGGACCGCCTCTCCTTCGAGGTAGAACGCGGGGAGATCTTCGGCTTGATCGGTCCGGACGGGGCGGGGAAGACCACCCTGTTCCACATGCTGACCACTCTGACCACCCCCGACGAAGGCACCGCCACGATCGACGGGAAGGACATCCGCAAGGATGTGCGAGCAATCCGGTCTACGGTCGGGTACATGCCGGGGCGCTTTTCCCTGTACCAGGACCTGTCCGTGCGCGAGAATCTGGATTTCTTCGCGGCCCTGTTCGGAACAACCCTCCAGGCCAACTACGAGCTGGTGGCCCCGATCTATTCCCAGATCGAGAAGTTCGAGAACCGCAGGGCGGGCGATCTTTCCGGCGGGATGAAGCAGAAACTGGCGTTATGCTGCGCCCTGATCCACAAGCCCTCCGTGCTCTTCCTGGATGAGCCCACGACCGGTGTGGACGCCGTGTCCCGGGGAGAATTCTGGGAAATGCTGCGGCGCTTGAAGGAGAAGAGCATCACCATCCTGGTTTCGACCCCGTACATGGACGAAGCGAGCCTGTGCGACCGCATCGGCCTGTACAACAAAGGACGGATTCTGGGCATCGACACGCCGGAAGGCTTCCGGCAGGGGTACGACGCCCCGCTCTATGCGGTGTCCGCGACCCGGATGCACGATCTGCTCAAGGCCACGCGGGCCTTCCCCGGCGTGCGCGAATGTTACACCGCCGGCGCTGCCCACCATCTCGTGGCGGATGCCGGATTCCGGCCCGGGGAATATGCCGACGCAATGGTGAAGGCGGGCTTCCCGGATCTGTCCATCGCCGGGATCCGTGCGGATGTGGAAGATGTGTTCATAAAACTGATGCAAGATGCCGCTCAAGAATGATCTGCTCATATCGGTACGCGACCTGACGAAGAAATTCGGCGATTTCACCGCGGTGGACCACATCAGCTTCGATGTCGGCCCGGGGGAGATCTTCGGCTTTCTGGGGGCCAACGGGGCGGGGAAGACCACGGCCATGCGGATGCTCTGCGGGCTCAGCTATCCGACTTCAGGTACGGGGCAGGTGGCAGGGTACGACGTCAACCGCCAGGGGGAGAAGATCAAGGCGCACATCGGCTACATGAGCCAAAAATTTTCCTTGTACGAAGATCTGACGGTCTTCGAGAACATGCAACTGTTCGGAGGCATCTACGGGCTGCACCGCAAGGAAGTGGCGGCCCGCGCGGAGGAGGTTCTCCGCAAGCTGGACTTCATGCGGGAACGCAACACGCTGGTAGGCGCACTCCCGCTCGGCTGGAAGCAGAAGCTGGCCTTCAGCGTCGCCACCCTCCACCGTCCGGAAATCATCTTCCTGGACGAGCCGACGGGCGGAGTCGACCCGATCACGCGCCGACAGTTCTGGGAAATGATCAGCGGAGCGGCTGCGGAAGGGACGACCTTGTTCGTGACCACGCATTACATGGACGAGGCGGAATACTGCGGGCGGGTCTCCGTCATGGTTGACGGACGGATCATGGCGCTGGATTCGCCGGCCGCCCTCAAGCGCACCTATGGCGCCGCCAGCATGGACGGCGTGTTCCGGTTGCTGGCCCGAGGGGCAAAACGGGAGGACTGAGACATGGGAAGGAAGCGCAGCATATTCAAAGCATTCGTCAAAAAGGAGTTCTGGCACCTGCTCCGGGACAGCCGGACGCTGCTGGTCGCCCTGCTCATTCCGGTCGTGCTGCTGGTCCTCTTCGGCTTCACCATCACCACCGAACTCAACGACGTGCGCGTAGGATTCGTGATTCCCCGCCCGACGGAGTCCATCCGGCAGATCACCGCAAAACTGGCAGGAAATCCCTATTTTACGGTTGTAGGACAGGTTTTACCGGTGCAGATGGACGAGACCCTGCGGAAGGGAACCGCCGATGCCCTCATCGTGTTCCCGGACGACTTCGACCGCCGGCTTGCCGCTGCTCAGGCCGGGCAGCCGACGGGACCGCTGGTGCAGCTCCTGATGGATGCCTCCAACCCCAACACGGCCATCCAGGCCGCCGCCTATCTTCAGAGCGTCATCCTCGACAACGCCGCAAGCGGCGGTCCCGAGATCCGGCTCCTCTTCAACCCGCAGATGAAGAGTTCCTTCAACTTCGTGCCCGGCATCATGGGCATGCTTTTCCTGATGATCTGCGCGATGCTCACCTCGGTGGCCATCGTACGGGAGAAGGAACGCGGCTCCATGGAAGTCCTGCTGGTGTCTCCGATCCGTCCGGTCGTGATCATCCTCGCGAAGATGATCCCGTATTTCGTTCTTTCCTGCGCCAACCTGGCCACCATCCTGCTGCTGTCCCGCTTCGTGCTGGGTGTGCCCATGTCGGGCGGCATCATCTCGATGCTGGGGATATCCCTGCTGTACATCGCCCTCGCCCTGGCCGTCGGTCTGTTCATCTCGACCGTCACCCGGACCCAGGTGACCGCCCTCACGATCTCCGCGATGGGGATGATCTTGCCTTCCGTCATGTTGACGGGCATGCTCTTTCCGATCGAGAACCTGCCGCGGATTCTGCAGTACCTTTCCTGCATCATTCCGGCGCGCTGGTTCATCGACGCCATGCGCAAACTGATGATCGAGGGACTGCCCTTCCACCTGATTCTGGACGATTTCTTCATCCTGCTGGGCATGACCGTCGGCTTCATCGTGCTGGCCATGCTGCGCTTCAATGACAAACTGGAATAAGCCATGCGTTCCCTCGGTGTACTTTTGGAAAAAGAATTCCGGCAGCTGTTCCGGGACCCCTTCATGCCGAAGCTGATCGTGCTGTTCCCGGTGCTGGTCATGCTGATCTTCCCGTGGGTGGCCACGCTGGAAGTGAAGGATGTCCGCGTGACGGTGGTGGATCAGGACAACTCCTCGCTTTCCCGGCTGATTTCGGCCAAACTCCAGCATTCCGCCTACTTCGAATTCCAGGGAGTGACCCGGGAATATGACCGGGCGTTGCTGCGCCTGGAGGAAGACCGGACGGATGCCATCCTGTCCATCCCCGACGGCTTCGAGGAATCCCTGCTGAAAGGGGCTCCCGAGAAGATCAGCATCTCCGCGAACGCCGTGAATGCCGTGAAGGGAAACGTGGGCACGCAATACCTGACCCGGATCGTTGTCTCTGCGCAGCAGGAATATCTCCAGAGAAAGGGCATTCATGGGCATTCGCTGCCCGAAATCGCCGTCACGAACCGTTACAACGAGAGCCTTGTGTACAGGAACTACATGATCCCGGCCCTGATGATCATGCTGCTCATCCTGGTCTGCGGCTTCCTGCCCGCCCTGAACATCGTGAACGAGAAGGAAAAGGGCACGATCGAGCAGATGAACGTGACCCCGGTCGGCCAGTTCGAATTCATCCTTGCGAAATTGATCCCCTTCTGGCTCATCGGGCTCGTGGTCGTGGCGATTTCGATTTTCGTCAGCTTCATCCTCTACAGCCTGGTACCGGCGGGGT
>CABTXO010000155.1 GCA_902488725.1 uncultured Bacteroidales bacterium | reverse complement strand
GCAGCCTCATAGCTGTTATCCGATTCATGCACGTCCGCAAAGCCTCCGTTCGCTTTCAGGAAGCCGGTTTGCACCTTTGACATCTTCTCCGACGGCAGGGCCCATATTCCCGCAGCGTTCCGCGAAGTCAGCCAAGGCGTGTTCGCGAGGGTGTAGGAATAGGCATCCCGGATTCCTGTCTGCGCGAATGCAGACAGGAACGGAATGCAGCATGCGAGAATCGTCAGCGATTTTTTCATCGGAACGTATTACTTCTTGATCGAAGCGGTTTTCCGCTGGTGGAAGTCGTTCGAAGAGTTGTTGGTGTCCATGTAGACGATGTGGGCGCCCTTCGCGATCGAGGCCTCGGCGTCGATGCCGGACGGGTCCGTCGAACCGTTTTCGACATCGGGCGTGCCGTCTGCATAGTTGTACACGAGCTTGCCGGCATTCTCGGGCAGGGCTTCCGTGGCTTTCTTGTCCACATTCCGGTAGATCGTGTAGCCGAGCTTGTTGGTAAACTTCACATAGCCGGCATCTACACTGGATAGCAACCGCTTCTTGCTCTTTTCCAGGCCGGAAGCGTTGAACACCTCCACGCCGTCCTTGATCCATGCCACCGGAATCTTTGCGCAGGAGAAAGCCGCCGTACTCGGCGATTCGATGTTTTCCGGGGTCGTCACGAATGTTTCAGCCGTGGTCCCTTCCGGGGAGAACACGAAGAAGGCCGGAGAACTGTTGGAGAGGGGCCATGCTTTACCCATGGAGTAGCAGTAGGTCTGCAGGTAGTTCGTGGTAGGAATGGATGCGGAAGGGGCGGGGTAATTGCTCGCGTTCGGGAACACTTCAGGATCGTAGAACACATAATCCGCCTTGGACAGATCCACAGATTCCGAATAGGTTGCCGTGTGGTCGATCGCACCGTTCATGGCGATCACGATCTGGGAATAGGGAGGAATGGTAACTGCCGCTTGGAACCACCAAACGGCGTTCCAGGCCGGAATGTAGTCCGTGTAAGTCATCACTCCATCTTTGAAGTATGGGCTGTTGGCATTACTGTTTGCGCCGGCAGCCATTGCGAACGTGTACTTCCCAGCATCCGCCGCAACCGGAGAATTGTTGTACAAAATGACGTAGCGGTCGAGGTAGTAGGGCTTGCCCGCGTTGCCAGGGCAGCCGCCGATGTACAGTTCCTTGATGATGACCTGGCTGGTGGTGGAGGCGACCATGTCCAGCTTGAAATCATTCGGCCCCGCATCCGTAACGGAGATCGCAGCATTGATCCCGTTGTAGATCGCAGCATCCTTGTAGAAAGTCGCGGAGGCTTCGTAAAGCCCCGCCACCAGGTTGAACACGGCCTTTCCGTCGGCACCAGTCAGCGCCGTATAGGAAGTGCCGTGCGTTTTGTCCGCAAGCGCGATTTCCACGGAAGCCTGCGGCTGTCCGTCGACGATGGCCTGGATTTTCACTTCGTTGATCTTGTCTTCGTGCTTCTTGCAGGCGGAAAACACCGTGAGCACAGCCAGAAGGAGGAGGATTGTCTTTTTCATGTTCCTCGTTTTTAATGTTTTTAATGAATGAAAAGATTGTTAAAACTTAAGTCTGATGGTCAAGCCATAATAGAATGAAGGAATGTATGTTGAGACGGAAACATATTGCTGTTGCCGGGTCGACCACACTTGGCCCAGGTTTCGGAAGAAGTTGTTGGCATAAAAGGAAAGGGAGGCGATGTCTCCGATTTCCTTCGTTATGCTGAAATTCGCAGAAAAGAAGGGGTCGATGTAATCCTTGGCGAACTGGTAGGTGAATGCAGATTTCGTGACCAGTTTGGACAAATCATTGTAGAGTTCGGGATCGTTCTCTTTCGCCCAGAAAAATTTTTCCATGAAGGGCACTTGGGCGGGGTCACCATAGGCCGTATAGTACTCCGGATAGGTGACTGCGAACCGCCGGCTGTCCATGAATTCCGGATCTGCGGACGGCAGGAACGAACTCCGGTCATCGATAGCGTACGTCCGAGTTCCGTCCGCCTTTTCGCTCAGACTCCTGCTGTACCGCAGCAGGGTACTTTCCACTTTCAGCGAAACGATCATCCGTACCTTCGGAATATGCGTCGTCAACGTCAGGTTGGTCCGCAGCATCCTGGACTCGCTTCCGTTCGCGATGGAATTGTTTCCGTAGTACCAGCCGATGTAGCGGAACGGAGTGCCATCTGTCATGGTTTGGCCGGTCGGGGAATAGGCGAGCAGATTGTTCGAAAGGGTCTTGTACCGGTACCAGGAACCGTCCAGACGAACATCTGTCCGGAGCGGACGGATTTGCTTGAAGTCCAGGACCCATTCCAGGCCATATCGGTCAATCGGTGCCGTACCGTTGTCGGCGTAGACTCTCCGGATCAAGGACTCCCGCCGGATTCCCCGAATGGTTTCGGCAGCCTGCGTTCCAGTCTTGTCCGTTACTGTCACCACCCCGGCTCCATCAATGTGGTAGATCCGGTTGTCGACCGGAATCGTGCAGTCGTTGAGGGCTGTCTGATCCGTGTAGTTGTACGAGAATTCCTGATAGGCGTTCGCCTGGATGTAGGAACGGTCCGTCCGGTTCCAGTAGCCCGTCAGCGAGAGTCTGTTTCCGCCCAGATTGACATCCAGACCGATCTCGGATTGCTTGTTGCGCTGCCAAACTAGGTTCGGATTGTACAACGGCGTGGTCGTCATGGTGTAGTAGGCGTAGTAGGCGGAGCCGTCGGATCCGGTCGTCGGGTTGAAGACCCGGATGTCGCGATAGATCGGTTGGGGGTACAGCGTGGCGAACGAAGGCAGTTTCACGGCGACCCCCCAGCTGGCACGGACGGCCAGAGTCTTCAAAAACTTGTCTCTGCGGGAAAGTTCATTGAACAACGACCACTTCGCATTGAACCGTGGGGAAAGGCTGGTCGTGATTCCGTAGGCAGATCCCCGAATGAGTGTGCTTTCTCTGCGCAGACCGGCGATCAAGTTGAGCCGGGAATGCTTTCCGGCGGGGATACTCGCATTGTCTTCCGCGAAAAAGGCGAGATTTTCCATGAAAGGCACTTCGCTGTAGTCGTAGGTGCGGTAGGTCGGGGCGGTAGAGAGGTCTTGTGAATAGGTTCCTTTCCCGAAATTCCCGTCCCCGGTCCAGTCTGCACCTAGCTTCAGCTTGTTGTTGACATTCCCGAACTTGCGGGCCCAATTCGCCTTCAGCGTCAGTTTGTAGGTCAACGGTTTGTCGTCCAGGAACATGATGTTGTACCAGTACCCGCGCGGAATCAGGATGACCGGCTGGTCGTCGGACCGGTAGTCTTCCGCGACGAAGTAGCCCTCCTCCTTTCCGTGCAAAGACACGACTCCGGCGGCGCTGGAATAGTGTTCGCGGGTTTCCGAAAGGCGATCTCCGTACACCATGGAGCCTTTGAATTCTACACCGGTGATCCACGGCTTGCTGAGCAGCCAGTTGAAGTCCGCATTTCCCCGGAAATTGTTGTCCCTTTGATTTGTGTAGGTGCCCAGGAACTGATCCGGATCCGCAGCGGAGTTCCAGCCGCCGAGATTGCCCGAGGCCCCCAGGCTGAAGCGCAGCGGCATCCGCAAGAACACGCCGGCATTGAGCAGATTGGAATAGGTCAGCGAAAGCTGTTTGCGGTCATAGGAAGTGTAGGGGGAGCGCAGATCCGTGAAAGAGTTCATGTACTCGACACTCATGTTCAGAATCCCCCGGGAACGGTCTTTCCGGCTTTGCCCGAACGAGAATCCCTTGCTCAAGGAAACCTGCTTGATGTTTGGGTTGGTCGTGAACGTCACCATGCAGGGGGTTTTGCCCTTCTTGGTGTTGACTTTCACAATGCCGGCGCCCACATCGCCATATTCAACGGACGGGACACCGGAAATAACTTCCACGGATTCCACGTTGCTGGAGGCGATGTTGTTGGTGGACACGCCCCGGGTCTCCAAAAAACTGGCATTGTTGGACAATCGCACACCGTCCACTTCGATAGCGGTCCCGAATGACGCATTGCCCGCCTCGCTCGCGCCTCCTGCGCGCAGGTTGAACCGTTGCGCACTGGTGAGCGACGGGTTCGTCGTGGCGCCTCCGGGCAACAGTCCTGCGATGTCCAAGATCCCGACCATCTGGACATGGTCCAAAGTGGTCCGGTCAATTGTGCGGGAGGTTGTCGCACTGTTTTCATTCTCCTTGGCGGTCACGACGACCCCTTGCAGGGAAAGGTTGACCTCGGAAAGCCGGACCACATAGTTGGGGATGTCCCGCTTGACCACGATTTCCTTGGTGTCCGTCATGAAGCAGAGGCATGACACGCTGATCGTATTCTTTCCGGGCGGGATGTTCCGGATCTCGAACTTTCCGTTTTCATCGGCCACCGCCCATTGTTCCGTGTTCGTCAGGACGATGGTCGCGAACCCCACCGGGGCACCGTCTCTCTTGTTCAAGATGGTTCCGTAAATGTCGTAGCGCTGCGCAAACGCAATGCTGCAAAGCAGACAGGCGATGTCGATGAGGAAAAAGCGACGCATTTACCGGGGAATTTTGATGCGTTCTCCCCGGTCTCCGGCGACCGCCTTCTTCCAGCGGTCGGTGTAGCCGGGCTGGGTGAGTCCTGCGGGAATTCCGGCGGAATGTTTCGTGTGCTTGAAGGAACCGTCTTCGTTCTGGGCCTTCACGTTGCCGTCGATGTATTTCACCAGCAGCAGTTCTTCCAGCTTCACCCAGTTCTCGAACTGGGTCTGGGCGGTGTTGACGGAATAGTCCGTCAGCATCTTCCGCACGGGGGCGAACCAGTCCTTCCTGTCCAAGCCTTTCTTCTCCGCCTTCGGCAGGATTGCCTGGTAGGCGGCCAGCGCCTTGGCGTCCATCTCCGCCACTTTGCCGTCCATCTGTTCGTGCTCGAATTTGTCCGCGGCGGCCACGACGGTCGGAGCCATCAGGTTGTAGGCCTTGTAGCAGGCGTTCGTGACCCGGTTGTTGATCCAGAAGGAGGCGGTCGGGGAGTAGGTCAGGAGGTCGCCGTTGCCGACCTTGAAACAATTCGGGACCTCGTCCGTGTTGGTGGACTCGGGGATGATGAGTTCG
>CABTXO010000154.1 GCA_902488725.1 uncultured Bacteroidales bacterium | reverse complement strand
CAGCTGACCCCCGCCGTGAATGGATTCCTGAGCGTCTCGAACTGGGGTCTCGGCGTGCTTTCCCGGCTCGTCGTGGCTCTGACGAAGTACAGGGCGACCGCTGCCGCACTGGCCGTCACGGTCGCCACGCTTGCCAGATGGCAGAGAGTCCGCACGGCGGCGGATACGGTCGCCACTGCAGTCAAGAGACTCTTCAGTAGGGCGACGGCCGAGAGCCGGAAGCAGCTGGAGCGGGAGACGGTGGCGATGGTGAGAAATTCGAGGTCGGGCGCGGGCGTCAAGGCGATGACGCTCCTGCTCGCCGCCGCCAAGAACGGGCTCGCCCGGAACACGAAGGCTGCAAGAATCGCCCTGCAGGCCTTCTGGAACACGATGAAGGCGAACCCCCTCGGCATCGTCCTCGCCGCCCTTGGCGCTCTGGTGTCGGTGTTCTCCGCCGTCTGGAACGTCATCAAAAAGCACCGGGAGGAGGCCAGGGAGGCCGCAAGGGCGCAGCAGGAGATGCGCACGGCCGTGGCCGCCACGGTCACAGAAGCGGGCAAGGAAAAGAGGGCGCTCGAGCAGCTGCGCGAAGCCGTTCTGAACGCAGCTTCCGGGTCCATGGAGAGGGCGATGGCCATCAGGAGGATCAACGAGCAGTACGGTTCCTACCTCCCGAACCTACTCGACGAGAAGGCGTCCAACCAGGACGTGGCCACGGCACTGGCGCAGATCAACGCCCAGCTGGAGGCCCAGATCCGTCTGAAGGGGATGCTCAACGCGAAAGGGGCCCTGGACGAGAGCCTCCAGGCCGCCACCACTTCGGCGGCGGAGAATCTCCGGACGCGCTACAACAGGCAGCACAGGAAAAATCCCATGACCGACGCCATGTTCCAGATGATGCTCGGCGAAATGGTGGCGTTCCGTGACGCGCTTACTTCCGAGACCGCCACCGCCGCACAGAAAAAGAACGCCGCGGCGATATTCAAGAACGGCCGCACCTCGATGCTGTTCAACCCAAAGGATCTCATCAATGACATGTCCCCCCTCCTCTCCGGAGTAGATTCATACAACTCGGGATCGTCCACGCTGCGGACGCTGTACGGCGTGAAGAAGGGTACGGCCGTCACCACCTACGACCACACCGAAGCCACGGCCGCCCCCGTCCCGTTCCCGACCCCGGGAAGTTCCGGAGGCGCGGGCTCCGCATGGTCGCTCGAGGGTGACCGGGAATTCTACAGGCGGAAGATGGAGCTGCAGGAGGAGTTCCTGAACGGAAGCATCGCGACGGAAACGGAATACAACAAGGAAATCCAGAATCTGGAAATCGAACTCCTGCGTAAGAGGATCCTTTCCGGGAAAGACTCCGGAGAAGAGCGGCTGAAGCTTCAGGAATCGCTGAACGAGAAACTGATGCAGCAGCGCAGAGAGGACGGAGACGGCGTCAGTGCGGACCACCTGAAAGCTCTCGATGACTGGATGGAGGCCGAGAACAAGGCGTATGAGGATCGTAAGCGGGACATGCAGATCCGACACTACGACGAACTTGCCGCTGCCAGGAAAAACGGAGATGACATCCAGCTGGTGAGGGAAAGCCAGGCGAAGGAGTTGACGGATCTTGAGATGGGACATCTGGAGAAGCTGATGAAGATGCTCCGGCAGCTGCAGGAGAAGGGGAAGGATCCCCTGATCAATGATTTCGATCTCGGCGCTCTCTCTCCGGAGCAGCTGAAGACCGTCCATGAACTCCTGCAGAAAATCGTCCTGGAATACAAGAAGCTCAAGGAAGAACAGACTTCGGACGGGACGGGGAACGGCAGGGAGAATGCTGCAGAGAAGCGTCATTCCTGGAAAGAGGGAACCGGGAAGGGAGACCTTTTCGGTGTCTCCCAAGAAGAATGGGAAAGCTTTTTCGACAATCTGGAGCATGGGAGATTAGGCGTGGACGAACTTGGAACCGCCCTGAACGCCATGGGCGGGATGGCGCAGGAGGGGTTCAAGCTGGCGAGCCAGGCGATCAGCCTGACGAACGCCAAGGAGAACGAAGCCTTCAAGCAGTACCAGAAGAGCAACGAGAAGAAGCGGAAGTCCCTGCAGGACCGTCTGGACGCGGGGCTGATGTCGCAGGCGCAGTACGATGCCGAGGTGTCCGCGATGGAGGAAGAGGAGCGGGCGCGGCAGGAGGAGCTGCAGCTCAAGCAGGCGGAACGCGCGAAGAAGATGAACCTGGTGCAGGCCATCATCAACACGGCCCTGGGCGTGACCAAGACCCTCGCCGAGTGGGGCATTCCATGGGGTATCGCACCGGCGGCCATCATGGCGGCCATGGGAGCGGCGCAGGTGGCGATGATCGCCGCGCAGCCCGTCACCGGCGCCGAGGAAGGCGGTCTCATATTCACGAAACGGAAGCAGGACGGGCGGACGTTCCCGGCGCGGCTTTCGCCGGACAAGCGCGGCTTCATCGACGCCCCCACCGTCCTGGTCGGGGAGAACGGCGGGGAATATGTCATCCCGGCGGAGGGGCTGGACAACCCGACGCTGCGGCCGCTGCTCAACACGATGGAGACGGCCAGACGTGCCGGGACGCTCCGCAGCCTGAACTTCGAGGCGGTCTATCCGGCGGGCTCCGCCGTCGGGAGGGCGTCCGGCGGGTTCACCGCCCCGTCCGGAAGCCCGGCTGCGTCCGGCGGAAGCGTCCCGTCCGCCCCGGCATCGACGGCGGCGAGCGACCGGCGACTCGTAGAGGCCATCGAACTGCTGAACCGGCGGCTGAAGGATCCCATCCGGGCGGACGTGTCGCTGCTCGGAAGGAACGGGATCCTCGCGCAGCAGGAGAAATACGACAGGGCCAGGGGGAGGGGCAGGTAGCATGTTCAGGATCACCACGCAGGACTTCACGGAACTGGAACTCGCCCCGGGGACGGAGATCCGGTTCGAATTCGAGAGCCCCGTGTTCAACGACGACCACATCGGGGCCGTCTTCTCGACGCAGATCGCCTTTCCGCCCAGCCCGGCGAACCGGCAGGTCTTCGGCTACGTCCCGACCCTGTTCCTGGCGCCGTCCGTCCGGAAGGTCGAAGGGGTCACGCTCTGGGTGGGCGGCTCCCCCGTCCTCTCCGGGGATCTGCACTACGACGGGATCGAGGACGGGAACCTCCAGTATACCTTCACCACAAGGCACCCGGATCTGGAGCAGAAAATCTGGGAACGGCCGCTGCTCCCGTTCGACGCCCGGACGCTCCCCTCCGACAGGGGGCTCTTCATCACGCCGCTGCTCGTGGACAAGGACAAGATCACGATGCACGCCTATTCCGCCGGTCTGAACGTCCCGCAGACCCAGTCCGGGGACAGCCCGTGGCGGAAATACTTCAACTACCGGAACACCGGGCAGTCGTACCGCCCCGACCGGTTCATCCCGGCCGTGAACGTGTCCCGGATCCTCGCGGGGGTCGGCATCGGGATCAATTCGGAATATGCCACCGACTTCAACTCCACATGCATTCTGGGGCTTTTCCACGAGTTCGGCATCGGAGACCTGCGCATCCGCACCGGGTCGCGGAGCGGCACGGGGGCGCGTGTCGTGCCCGGCGCGGTGATCGACTCCTCCAGACAGACGGACATTGCCGCGATGCTCCCGGACATCACGTTCGGAGAGCTGCTGAAGAATGTCTGCAGCATCTTCTGTCTCTCCTGTTTCCAGGAGGATGGACTGCTCCGGCTCTACACGTTCTCGGAGATCGCCGAGAACGTCGACTATCCGCAGGTGTGGGACGGAAAGGTGTCGGACATCTTCTCAAGCGAAACAGTCGAAGCGAGGGGATATCGATTCGGTTTCGCCCGGGAGGAGGACTCCGCACCCGACGGGAAGCTGGAGTCGGCGCGGGCGAACGGGCAGGTCGTCACGGTCGACTCGACATCCCTCGGGCCGGGAGCCGTCCTGGCGCAGTTCAACTCGGAGGCGGAATACAGGGCGGTGTTCGATCAGTCGTGCGGGCACCTCTATTCCGGGAAGCTGTACCACGCACCCACGGGGGAGGCGGCCTACGAATGCGACATCCTCTTCCACAACGCGCCTCCGGTCGGACCGGAAGGTTCCGACGGCGTGTTCGACAACTCGTCGGACTTCCTGCTGGTCCGCCGCGTGCCGGAGAAGGTCTTCAACGGCGACGGGAGCGCATCGACGGTGTACGCGCCCGTCATCGAACCGTCCGCCATCAGCGCGGGGCGGGGAAAGCGGGTGTACCTCTGCTGCAGGGGGTCCTACTCCTCGGACGAAGTCGATGACATGATCACGCCGGCATGGCTGTGGCCCGGCTATCACAAGCAGTTCGCCGACTGGCTGGGGCGCGACAGGCAGAGCATCTCCGCAGGGCTGGACCTGTCCCCGCAGGAGCTGGCGGGATTCAGGATGCACCGGCCCGTCTATTTCAGCGGACGCAGATGGCTGGTGCGGCGTCTTTGCGTGACCGTCCGCACCGGTTCCGACGCCATCGCAACGGAGGGGGACCTCGTGGAACTCTGATGTCCTTTCCGCTCCGGACACGGCGGCTATTTTTGTGGCGTAACAGAACGGAACCATGAGATTCGACACGACCGGGCTCCCGAACGGAGATCAGAACGTCCTCGTCCTATTCGCGGACGAAGGCATATTCCTTCCCCTCGTCGAATGTCCCGACGGGGAGGTGCGGATTTTCGTGTCCGTGTCGTTCCGCGATACGGACGGGAGCAACGTCACCCGGCAGATCGCGTATTTCCCCGTTCAGACTTACCACGGGTCGGTGCAGATTCCCGCAGGCGAAATTCTTCGGAGCAGCGGCATGAAGAACGGCTTCCCGCTTGCGGAAGTCACGTTCACGGCCTATCATGACGCAGCCGACCCGGCGGAAGTCACGCTGCAGGCGCTGTTCAACCGGCAGGGGTCCTTCAATGGCGGGAATCTCTTCCGCCGCTTCCTGACCGACCGGCCGAAGAGGTCGCGCACCTATCCGGGCGCGCGGGAGGTCCTGCATTTCCTGCGGAGAGCGGACCAGTCGAAGCAAAAAATCATTGCCACGCTGCATTTCAGCAACAGACCCGAACGGATGCTGGACCTGCGTACCTGGGCGGTGCCCGATTCCGGTGGCGTGGCGGGGGGCGCAAGGCCGGACGTG
>CABTXO010000153.1 GCA_902488725.1 uncultured Bacteroidales bacterium | reverse complement strand
CTCACCTACAAGAACAACCAGACGGTTGTCACGAAGGACTTCAACATCCGGGTCAAGGCTAACGTGAACTACGGCTGGGGCGTCATCAAGACCGACTGGATTGTGATCCCGGTCAAGAAGACCGTCGGCCAGTAATCGACCCTCGATTCTGAACACTCTCTAGATAGGGAGGAGCGCCCCACGGCGCTCCTCCTTTTTATTATCCGGCATCCCATAGTTGGAATGCTTATTGCAGTGTTTTCCAAAAATTTCACAGATGATAAAGAGCTTGATCTGCTTCTTCGTGATTCTTGCCGGTACCGCCTGCGCCGCTTTTGCGCAGACGAAAATGGGCGACATGGAGTTTGATACGATAGCACTCGACATGGGAACCTTTTCCCGGGACAGCAGTGTCCGTCATGCCACCTTCGTGTTCCGCAACACCGGAACGAAGAAACTGATACTGTATGCCGCCAATCCGGACTGCCCCTGTGTGTCGATACAGTTGCCCCGAAAGCCGATCCGGCCCGGTGCAGTGGGGAAGATTGCCGTCACCTATGATGGCCGGAATAAACGCCTCGGCGGCATGCATCACTACATCTACTTGGCGGTGAGTTCGGTGCCGAATAATTTTCGGATCGCCATTACCGGTCAGATGACTGAATGAGCCGGTTGCCTCCTGGGGATCTGTCGCAGGTGGCCGGAAGCATTGTTTTTTCTGCGATGAAGAGATTAATATTTTGAAATTGAAAATAAATGTAGTAATTTTACCTGTTGAACCTGGATATTTAATTTTTTTCAATATGATGAAACGTTTCTTCACCATTCTTGCAAGCTTTGCGCTTGTTGCATCCGTCTCTGTCGCGAATGCGCAGAAGCAGGATTTTAACCCGTATTGGTTCCTTCAGCTCCAGGGCGGCGTGGCACACACTGTCGGAGAGACCACCTTCACAGACCTCCTCTCCCCTTCGGCCGCCGTCTCCCTCGGCTATCAGTTCTCCCCGGTCTTCGGAGCCCGTCTGAACGCCAACGCCTGGCAGGCCAAGGGTGCGATCAACGGACCTCTCACCGTCTACAAGTTCAACTATGTGGAAGGTGCCGTGGACCTCATGGCCGACCTCGCAGCCCTCATCGGCGGCTACAAGTTTGACCGTACGTTCAACCCTTATCTCTTTGCGGGTTTGGGTGCGAACTATGCATTCAACAACGACGAGGCGAACAAGGTTGCCAAGCAGTTCCCGGTCAAGAACAACTACCTCTGGTCCGATAAGAGCATCTCTCCGGTGGGAAGAGCCGGCCTCGGTCTGAACATACGGCTGGCGGACGCTGTTGCCCTCAACCTGGAAGGAAACTGCAGTTTCATCAACGACCACTTCAACTCCAAGGTGGGATCCAAGGCTGACTTCCAGCTCAAGGCCCTTGCAGGTCTGACCTTCAGCTTCGGCAAGTCCAAGCCGGTCCCCGCTCCCGTCGTCGTTCCCGCTCCGGCACCGGCACCTGCCCCGAAGCCCGAACCGAAACCGGAACCCAAGCCGGCTGTACAGGAGACTGTCGAGGTCGAGCCCGCTTTCGAGTCGCTGACCCGCAACGTGCTCTTCGTGATCAACAAGTGGGACATCCGGGAGTCCGAGCAGTACAAGATCGACGAGGTCGTGGCTGCGCTGAAGGAGAACCCTGACACAAAGGTACGTGTGTCCGGTTACGCCGACAAGGCCACGGGTACTGCCGCCCGCAACAAGTTCCTGTCCCAGAAGCGTGCCGAGATCGTCTCCAAGGCGATCCAGGATGCCGGCATCGCGAAGGATCGGATCATCACCGAGTACTTCGGCGACACCGTGAATCCGTTCGAGACGCCCGAGTTGAACCGCGTTGCGGTCTGCCTCGTGAAATAACCGGCCCAGGCCCTTCATGAAACCTTCGGCTTCGGCCGTAATTCAAAGGCGGTGACCCTTCCGGGCCACCGTCTTTCGTATATATTCTTTGTCATTCCGGGATGGCGGCAGCGACCGTTGGAATTTGCCACGTCTCTCGCGTCGCTGCATATTCATGCAACTTCAGCATATCCCGTGATCCGCTTTCGTTTGGGAATGTGCCGGCGATTTTGTAAATTTGTAAGTTCGAAATATGTACAACATTAAATTATATTCATTATGAGAATTGTCAGAGTAACGGGTCGGGAAATCCTGGATTCCAGAGGAAATCCCACGATTGAATGCGAAGTCGAACTTGAGTCCGGCATCATCGGCGTGGCTTCCGTACCTTCCGGTGCTTCCACCGGGGAGAACGAGGCCCTCGAACTGCGTGACGGCGACGCCAAGCGCTACGGCGGCAAGGGCGTGCTGAAGGCGGTGAAGAACATCAACGAAAAGATTGCGCCCGAAATCATCGGGATGTCCTGTCTGGAGCAGCGGTTCATCGACGAGACCATGATCAAGCTCGACGGCACGGCCACCAAGAGCAAGCTGGGTGCAAACGCGATTCTGGGTGTGTCCCTCGCGGTTGCGCATGCCGCTGCCAACTATCTGGATCTGCCCCTCTACCGGTACATCGGCGGAACGAACGGCCATGTGCTGCCCGTCCCCATGATGAACATCATCAACGGCGGTGCGCACTCCGATGCGCCGATCGCGTTCCAGGAGTTCATGATCCGTCCGGTCGGGGCGAAGAGTCTTGCCGAAGGGGTCCGCATGGGTGCCGAGGTGTTCCATGCGCTGCAGAAGGTGCTGAAGGCGCGCGGGCTTTCCACGGCCGTCGGTGACGAGGGAGGCTTCGCGCCGAAGCTCGAAGGTATCGACGATGCGCTGGAGTGCATCATGGAGGCGATCGAGAAGGCGGGCTACAAGCCGGGCAAGGATGTGAAGATCGCGATGGACTGCGCGGCTTCCGAGTTCTGCGTAAAGGAAGGCGAGACCTACTTCTACGACTACAGCCAGCTGAAGGACGGCAAGAAGAAGGATCCGAAGGGCAAGAAACTGTCCAGCGAGGAGCAGATCAAGTACCTGGAGAAGCTCGTGAAGAAGTATCCGATCGATTCGATCGAGGATGGTCTGAGCGAGGAAGACTGGGACGGATGGGTGAAACTGACGCGTGCGCTGGGCGAGAAGGTCCAGCTGGTGGGCGACGACCTGTTCGTGACCAACACCAAGTACCTGGAGAAGGGCATCAAACTGGGTGCGGGCAACAGCATCCTCATCAAGGTCAACCAGATCGGTTCCCTGACCGAGACGCTGAATGCCATCGAGATGGCGCATCGCCACGGCTACACGACGGTGATTTCCCATCGTTCGGGCGAGACCGAGGACACGACGATCGCGGACATCGCTGTCGCGACGAACAGCGGCCAGATCAAGACCGGTTCCCTCAGCCGCACCGACCGCATCGCGAAGTACAACCGTCTCATGAAGATCGAGATGGAGCTCGGCGAAACCGCCGCCTACGGCTGCAGGAAGCTCAGATAGTTTCCTTCTTCCGGCCCTTCGCCGTTGCTTCGGCAGTTTGATGCGCGGACGTAAACTTTGACCCCTTTCCTCCTCCGGCCCTTCGCCGTTGCTTTGGTAGCCGGGAATCCGGACGAAAGTTTTGAATATGAGGCTGGCCATTTTGGTCAGCCTTTTTTCGTCCCCCTCGCTCGACCCCCGCGGTGCCTCTTGGCTTGCATCAACGCAGTGCCTCTTGCCTTGTCTCGGCGTGGGGAGGCGGAGATCCGGGCACGTTTCGCAGGGATTTGGTGGACGGCCAGCCACCTGAGGCGGAGATCCGGGCACGTTTCGCCGGGTTGGGTGGACGGCCAGCCGCCTGTGGCGGAGATCCGGGCACGTTTTGCAGGGATTTGGTGGACGACCAGCCACCTGCGGGGGAGATCCGAGCACGTTTTGCGGGGATTTGGTGGACGGCCAGCCACCTGAGGTGGAGATCCGGGCACGTTTTGCGGGGATTTTGTGCACGCAGCGCCGCCCGGAGGCTATTTTTTCTTCGTGTGGGCATAGAGCAGTTTCGCAACGGCTGATGTGGACATGCCCAGATGAGCTGCGATCTGGTCCGGGCCGAGACCATACCGACTGCCCAGCGTGACGGCCAGGTCACACCGGCGGGCGGCATCCAGGCCTGAAACATTTTTTACGCCATAGTTGAAGTTCAACTCGTTGAACAAGATGGTGTCCACATCGGTGCCGGATGGTGTCCAGACCTCTTCCAAATCCGTTGCCAGACGCCTGTAAGTGTCATAATCACGGAATATTCGGTAAGCATAGTCTTTTGAATCACGGTAGAGGCTTTCCGCTTTGGTGCGAGCACCCTGGCCGACTTTCATCACGTAACTTTCCGGTAGGATGTAGCCCAGCCTGCCGACTTTATATTCAGCGGGCAGCTGGACGCGTGAACCGAGGATCTCCCGCATCTTGCGAGGGCCGATTTCTCCGACGGTCCGATATTCAAACAATTCCGATATGTCGCTGAAAAGTACGTAGTTGCTGCTCCAGAGGTGCCCGGACGGAAGAATATCTTTCCGGGCGTCGTAAGCGTTTCTGCCGGAATATGAAACCGCGTTGACGAGGTCATCCAGCGTGTCGAGCCGGCGGAGCATGAAGAACCATTCGTCCGGGAGCGGAGGGAATCCGTCTTTGATGAGTTGGGCGTTCAGCCGCCTTTTCAGATAGTAGAAGCAGTTGCAGGCGTTGCCTCCTTCCGCCCAGATGACGAGGTGTCCATGATTGTGCATCCAGTCCAGCTGAATGATGGAGACATGGAACACATATTGGGCGATGGCCGTCGCGTTCATTACGCCGATGCATTCTTGCCTGTTGTTCAGGAGTAGCCTTCCCGGAAGCCGGTCCAGGATCATGTGATAGTACCAGAGGCCGTAGCCCTTGTACTCGGATTTCCGTTTTTCTAGTTTTTCCATAGGTCGATGGTCTTTTTTGTAATGATACGAAATGTAATCAGATATTCTGCGAAGAGTCATGGTTGCCGCCTCATGTTTTTCTGTTTCTTTCGGTAATTTCTGATTTTGAATATGTATTGCGCCGTCAATGGCCACGATAACGCATCGTGGATCTGTCTGGCGTTCGGCTGCCTGGGGAGTTGGTCGTCTCGGCCTGCCTGCCCTGGTACGCCTCCGTCCGGCCTGCGGTGGGGGGCCGGGCACGGTTTGCGGGGATTTGGTG
>CABTXO010000152.1 GCA_902488725.1 uncultured Bacteroidales bacterium | reverse complement strand
GAAGATGTGATCCGTCCCCCTGTCCCGGGAAGGCCAGCGGACCGCCTGATCCACAAAATCCCAGATGAAGCCGCCCTGGTAGGAAGGATACTTGCGGACGAGGTCCCAGTACTCCTTGAAGTTGCCCATGGAATTTCCCATCGCATGGGCATATTCACACTGGATCAAGGGTTTTGAGCCGTCGATGGCGTATTTCTCGCAGTCGGCGGGACTCATGTACATCGGGCACTTGATGTCGGAATTCCGGTCGTCCTGGCCTCGTTCGTACTGCACCGGACGGGTCTTGTCGTAGGATTTGATCCAGTCGTAGCAGGCGTAGAAGTTCTTCCCGTTCCCGGCTTCGTTGCCCAGGCTCCAGAGGATGACGGACGGGTGGTTGATGTCGCGATGGACCATCCGCTGGTTGCGGATCAGATGGGCCGCCAGGAAGTCGTCGCGGCTTGCCAGGGTCCGCTCGCCATAGCCCATGCCGTGCGATTCTACGTTCGCCTCGTCCACCACGTAGATGCCGTAGCGGTCGCAGAGGTCGTACCAGCGCGGGTCGTTCGGGTAGTGACTCGTGCGCACTGCATTGATGTTCAGTTCTTTGAATATGCGGATGTCCCGCAGCATGTCCGCTTCGGAGAGGACATAGCCCTTGTCGGGATTGACCTCGTGCCGGTCCACGCCTTTGATGAGTACGGGCTGGCCGTTCACCAGCAGCTGCCGGTCCCGGATTTCGATGGTCCGGTAGCCAAAGGGCACCGTCGCGGATTCGGTCATCCCTTTCCGGCCGTAGGCGGCCACCTTGACGGCCGCAAGCACCGGGTTCTCCGCACTCCAGCGGACATATTCCTCTACGGCACCTTCGACCCGCACCTTCCCGTCGCGGGCGGGCTTCACGTCGAAACGGCGCTGCTCCTTCCCCGCCGGGTCGCAGACGGACACCTCGACCCGCCGGACCCCCTTGGTGACCTGCACCTCCACCTGGAAGTTGCCGTCCATGTCCCCGTTCACATGGATGTCTTCGATCCGTTCTCTTTCACGGGTATAGACCGACACGCCGCGGGCGATGCCCGAAAAGCGCCAGAAATCCTGGTCCTCGAGATAGGTGCCGTCGCACCAGCGGAAGACTTCCAGGGCGATCAGGTTCTCCCCCGCCTTGACGAATCCGGTCAGGTCGAAACGCGCCTCCAGCTTGCTGTCTTCGCTGTAGCCGACCATCTTGCCGTTCACCCACACCCGCACGTTCGACGTCGCGGAACCGATGTTCAGACAGATCTGCTTTCCGATCCAGGACTTGTCGAGCGTGAAGGTACGCCGGTACTGACCGACATAGTTGTGCTCGGTGGCGGGATAGGGCGGGTTGTTCTCGTAGTGCCCGCGCCAGGCATATCCGACATTGAGGTACAGCGGATCCCCGTAGCCGTTCAGTTCCCACATGCCCGGAACGGGGATGGTTCCCCAGCCGGAGTCGTCATAGGACACGGCTTCGAAGCCCTTCTCGCGGCCTTCGATGGTTTCATTGAACTTGAATTTCCAGACCCCGTCGAGCGAAAGGGTCCGCTGCTGGTCGGTGACGAAGGTCGCCGCCATCGGCAGCCGATTCTCTTCAAAGTGGTTCGGATCCTGCCAGGGCTCCATTTTCTCTGCGGCGAAGCCCGGAAGTGCGAGCGTCAGCGCCGCCGCCAGCCATAGTGTCTTTTCCATATTCGTCATGCTTATGTGGTTCATTGCTGGTACAATACGACGGTCCCGTCCATCGTGGAGGCCAGGACGCGGAGGCAGGGCGGATCGGTCCGGACGGTGAGCGGGTTCACCAGCGCCGTGGAAATCTTCCGCGCGCACAGGAAACGCCCCTCCGTGTCGAAAACGAGCAGGTTGCCCTTGTCCGTCGGCAGGAGCACCTTTCCGCCCGTCTCGACGATCGCCGTCGGGGAAATGTCGTAGCCGGAGCCGCTGTCCACCTGCCACCGGATGGCAAGTGTCTCGGCATCCAAGGCCGTCAACTTGCCGGACATGGCCTTGCAGTAGACGGTCTTCCCATCCTCCGAAAGTCCGACCGCCTCCCGCGCCACATTGTCGAAATGCTTGATTTCCTTTCCGGTGCGCGCGTCCAGCACGTACAGGCGCCGGTCCGGCACGGCGATGAAGATCTTCCCGGCAGCCTTGACGGGCCAGGTGGCAGCGGGGGAATACATCCGGGAGGGGCGGTCGCACTGCCAGATCCACAGCAGCGAGCCATCATCCGGATCCAGGGAATACAGCCGGTTGCCCCAGCTGCCGAACACCACCTGCTCCCCGTCGACCCAGGGCTTGCATTCCACGAAGCCCTGCACGTTCCCAAATGTCCACACGGCCTTCCCCGTCTTCAGGTCCAAGGCGCGGAACGTGCCGTCGGAAGCCCCGATGTACACCCTGCCCTGCCGGATGACCGGACTTCCGAGTACGGATTTTCCGAAGGAATATCTCCACTTCAACCGTCCGCTCCGCGCCTTCAGGGCATAGACGAAGCCGTCCGCACAGCCGAACACGAGGATGCCTTCCGCGACGGCAGGGGTGGAGAAAATCTTGCCGGGAAACTGCTTTGACCAACGCGGACGGCCGTCCGAAAGATTCAGGCAGCGGACCGTCCCGGCAGCCGTCGGGTAATACCCCCATGTCCGATACCACGCAAATCCGGCGACGATGTTGCCGTCTTCGGTCCGCTTCCACACCTGGTTGAGCGGGCCCGGCACTTGATTCACCGCATACCGCATCCACGGGTAGCCCGACGGCAGGCCGTCGGCATCGTAGGTCACGGTGTCCCGGACCGGGGTCAACGCCGCACTGTACCACGGTTCGAACAGGACCGGCGTCGCGCCGTAGAGCCGCCGCTCCGACACGGAAAGCTGTCCGCCCTGCAGCCGGAAGACCGAATAGCCCGGTCTTCCCCCGCCGGCCAGGGTGGAGCGACACAGGACGCCCGGCAGGCCTTCGTAGTTCCGCACGACATCGGAATGCCAGTGTCCTCCGATTGCGAAGCGCGTCCCGATCCGCTTCAACTCCCGGGTCACGTCGAAATAATTGAGCATCGAAGAATCCAGCGGGTAATGGTTGACGAAGATCGTCTTCTCCCCGGGTGAGAGTTCCTTCAGCCACTCCAGGCTTTCCCGCGGAAGCAGGGCCGGGGCCATCCGCATGTCCGGTCCGCTGTTGCATCCGATGAAACGCCACCCCTTGCAGCTGAATTCGAAGCGTTCGTAGCCGAACACCTTGCGGAAAGTGTTGCAGCCGCTTTCGGACCATTTCGCGTCATGGTTGCCGGCCACGATGAAGTAGCGGAACCGCAAGGAATCCAGCATCGTTTTGACCTGCCGGATCTCCGCATCGGAACCGAATTCGGTGATGTCTCCGCCGAGCAGCACGAAGTCCAGGTCCTCTTGGGTGTTGACATCCCGGATGCAG
Source organism: uncultured Bacteroidales bacterium (assembly GCA_902488725.1). GTDB lineage: Bacteria > Bacteroidota > Bacteroidia > Bacteroidales > UBA932 > Cryptobacteroides. The sequence continues at coordinate 1,720 of CABTXO010000152.1, read as the reverse complement.
GCGCGAAGGTCCTGCACGGAGGACGCTCCCTCCGCATAATGAAGATCGGTCAGAAAGGCGAACTTGATCGTCTCCTCCTGTGCGTACAGGCGGAATAGGTTCATCGTCAAGGCGATGATCAGGCAAATTCTCGTGCAATGCATGGTTCCGTGAGTTATGTAGATATTTTCAAAAATAGGCAAAAAGAAGAAATATTCCGAAAAATTATTATCTTCATCGCTTAAAACAGCGTCCAGCAAACATGAAAAGACGAGATTTTCTGAAAAGGACAGCCACGGCCGCCGCCGGAAGCGGTCTGCTGATCGGCTCCGGCGGCCTGCTGACTGGTTGCAAGCCGGCCGGACGGCCTTCCGGGGCCGCGCTTTCCGGCGGAAGGATGACCCTGCGTTTCGAACCCTACGAACTGCAGCTGCGGCACACCTTCACCGTCGCCTCCTATTCCCGGAAAACGACCCCGGACGTACAGGTGCGGATTGACTACGAAGGCCTGACCGGCTACGGAGAGGCCTCGATGCCGCCCTACCTCGGCCAGACGGTCGAAAGCGTCTGCACCTTCCTGCAGAAAGTGGATCTGGAGCAGTTCCGCGATCCGTTCCGGCTGGAAGACATCCTGACCTATGTGGACGGCCTGTCGGAAGGCGACACGGCGGCGAAAGCAGCCGTGGACATCGCCCTGCACGACCTTGTGGGCAAGCTGCTGGGGCAGCCCTGGTACAAGATCTGGGGTCTCAACCCGGAGAAGGCCCCCGACACGACCTTCACCATCGGCATCGACACCGCCGAGGTGGTCCGGGAGAAGACCCGCGAGTGCGCCGACCGGTTCAACATCCTGAAGGTAAAAGTCGGACTCGACAACGACAAGGAGATGATCCAGACCATCCGGGAGATCACCGACCTTCCGATCGCCGTGGATGCCAACCAGGGCTGGAAGGACAAGTTCAAGGCCCTCGACATGATCGGCTGGCTCCAGGAACACGGCATCGTGATGGTGGAGCAGCCCATGCCCAAAGAGCAGATCGACGACATCGCCTGGCTGCGGGAGCGCACGGAACTGCCGATCTTCGCCGACGAGGCGGTCCAGCGGCTGCGAGACATCAAGGCCCTCGAAGGCGCCTACGACGGGATCAACATCAAGCTGATGAAGTGCACGGGCATGCGGGAAGCCTGGAAGATGCTCAACTACGCCCGTGCGGAAGGGATGCAAGTGATGGTGGGCTGCATGACGGAGACCTCCTGCGCCGTGTCCGCCGCGGCCCAGCTCTCCCCCGCCGTGGACTTTGCGGACCTGGACGGCAACCTGCTCATCAGCAACGACCGTTTCGAGGGCGTCACCGTCGTGAAGGGCAAGCTGACCCTCCCCGACCGCCCCGGCATCGGTCTGAAAGTGGTGTAGCGTCCTTCGCAAAGGACATATTACGATTCAGATATGGTCAAACTGAAAGAAGTCCTGATTTTTGCACTCCTGGCGCTGGTGCTGGGCGGGGTCCTGTACCTGCAGCGGCATCCGAAATATTCATGGGACAAGGACTTGAGCCAGCGGCTGGCGGTGGATTTCGACCGCACCGAGGCGGAGGTGAAAGACTACATCGCCCGGTACGTTCCCGAGGTGACCGACGCGCAGATCGCGGACTGGACGGCCTCCGGGAAGCTGGAGTCGATGAAAATCGGCGGGCGGCGGATGTATTTCCACAACGCGGGGCCGAACCTGTTCCGGCTGGTG
>CABTXO010000151.1 GCA_902488725.1 uncultured Bacteroidales bacterium | reverse complement strand
CCCGCTGCACGGGGTGGTGTCGCAGGGCTACGACAAAGCGCTCCATCCCTACATCGACATCACCGCACCGGAGAATTCGGTGGTCATGGCGGTTCTGGACGGGACCGTGATCTCCGCCGGTTGGAGCGACGAGGACGGCTACACGATCCAGATCCAGCACGGGGGGAACATCGTTTCGGTGTACAAGCACAACCAGAAGCTGATGAAAAAAGCGGGCGAGAAGGTCACCGCCGGCATGCCGGTCGCCATTGTCGGAAATGCCGGAAAGCTTTCCGACGGCAACCATCTCCATTTCGAGCTCTGGCACAACGGGGAAGCCGTCGACCCGACAAAATATATCAATTTCTGATGGGAAAAAGAAGAATCGCCATACTCGGGTCCACCGGTTCGATCGGCACCCAGACATTGGATGTGATCGCACAGCACCGGGACCTGTTCGAGGTCGAACTGCTCACCTGTTTCAACAATGCGGACCTGCTGGCCCGGCAAGCCGTCGCATTCGATGCGAACAACGTGGTCATCTGCAACGAAGAACGCTATCCGGATCTGGCGGACACCCTTGCCGGAACGGAAACGAAGGTGTTCGCCGGGATCGATTCCGTCTGCGATCTGGTCGCCGGCGACCGGGTGGACATCGTGGTGGCCGCGATGGTCGGCTTCAACGGGCTCCGTCCGACGCTGTCCGCGATCCGGGCGGGCAAGATCATCGCCCTCGCGAACAAGGAAACGCTGGTGGCGGCGGGAGCCCTCGTCACGGAACTTTCGCGGAAGCACAGGGCCTCGATCCTGCCCGTGGACTCGGAGCATTCCGCCATCTTCCAGTGCCTGCTGGCCGCCCGAGGCAATGCCGTGGAAAAAATTCATCTGACCGCTTCCGGCGGCCCGTTCCGGACCTGGGAAAAGGAGCAGATCGCCGGTGCGACAAAAGAAGCCGCCCTGCAGCACCCCAATTGGAATATGGGTGCGAAAGTGACCATCGACTCCGCCACCATGATGAACAAAGGCCTGGAGGTGATCGAGGCCCGGTGGCTGTTCGACGTCGGGGTCGAGCGGATCCATGTGGTCGTGCATCCGGAGTCCGTCATCCATTCGATGGTGGAATTCGAGGACGGGGCGGTGCTGGCACAGATGGCCTGTCCCGACATGCGGCAGCCCATCCAGTTCGCGATCGGTTTTCCCGGCCGGCTTCCCCTCGCCAACAAGAAACTGGATTTCGCGCAGATCGGCCGGTTGACCTTCTTCGACCCGGATCCCGAAAAATTCCCCTGCCTCGGACTGGCCTACAAGGCCCTCTCACGGGGCGGCAACATCCCTTGCGCCATGAATGCGGCCAATGAAGCCGCCGTCCGCGCATTCCTGCAGGACGAAATCCCCTTCTACGGCATTCCGGAGGTGATCGGAGCATGCATGGAGCGGATTGCCTTCGAGGGAAAACCGGATCTCGAAGCGATCTTCCGCACGAACCGCGAAGCCTATGCCCTTGCGGAAGGGCTCATCAAAGACTTGAAACGAAAATGATCGTCCTCATGAAAATTCTGCAAGTGATCCTTGCGCTGTCCCTCTTGATCGTGCTGCACGAATTCGGACATTTCACGTTCGCCAAACTGTTCGGCATCCGGGTGGACAAATTCTTCCTGTTCTTCGACGTCGGCGGGCGCAAACTCTTCAGCAGCAAGGGGAAGTGGTTCACCAAGCTCTTTCCGGGAGCGAAGGATTCGGAGACGGAATATGGTATCGGCTGGCTTCCGCTAGGCGGTTATTGCAAGATCAACGGAATGATCGACGAGTCTCTGGACATGGAGACGATGCGTCAGGATCCGAAGCCCTGGGAATTCCGCACGAAACCCGCCTGGCAGCGGCTGCTGGTGATGGCCGGAGGCGTGCTGTACAACTTCCTGTTCGCGATCCTGGTCTACATCTGCATCATGGCGATCTGGGGCACCTCCTACATCCGGAATGAAGGCAACGCCATCTACACCAACGCTCTGGGCGAGGAAATGGGATTCCGGACCGGTGACCGGATCCTCCGGATGGATGACTATGTTCCCGAGAATTTCGGCATGCTGCAGGCGGACCTGGTCCGGCGCGACGTACGCAAGGTCACCGTTCTCCGGGATGCCGACACCCTTGATCTCTACATCGACAGAGCCATGATCGGCGAGGTTCTGAACACGCCGGGCATGTTCGACCTGGCGGTTCCCTTCGTCGTGGATTCCGTGATGGCGGGCTCGCCCAACGCCGCCGCAGGACTGCTGCACGGGGACCGGATCGTCGCCCTGGATTCCGTCCCGACGCCCTTCGTCCAGGACTCCCGGAAGTATCTCGCAGACATCCCGGGCGGAACCGTAGAAGCGCACGTGCTGCGCAGGGCCGACACGCTGTCGATGGACCTGCAGGTGGACACCGCCGGCCGCATCGGCATCTTCATGCAGGTACCGGGCATGACGACGAAGAAATATTCCTGGACCGGTGCAGTTCCGGCCGGCCTCAAGCTGACCTTCGACACCATCGGGGGCTACCTGAAGGACCTGAAGCTGGTGGCGACCCCCGGCACCGAGGCCTACAAGTCCGTGGGCAGTTTCATCGCCATCGGGCAGGTGTTCCCGTCCACCTGGGACTGGTTCCGCTTCCTGCACATTCTGGCGCTGCTGTCCATCATGCTGGCCGTGATGAACCTCCTTCCGATCCCCGCCCTGGACGGCGGGCACATCGTGTTCACCCTGTATGAGATGATCACCGGACGCAAGCCAGGCGACCGCTTCCTGCAGGTCGCCCAGATCGTCGGCATGCTGCTGCTCCTCCTCCTGATGCTGCTGGCTTTCGGGAATGACGTCGGCCGCTTGCTCCGATGAGAGAAAATGCCGGCCCTTCAACGGTCAGTCCATTCATATTCAATTGTTTCATCTTCCCCTGACGAGAGATTATTCCCGCCGGATTCCGGTGTACTTTCCGGGAATATGTCGTATCTTTGTTTTGAGAAATATGCACGCATCATGAATACTCGGATCCACCAGATGTTCCTCTTCGCCGTCCTGGCCATCGCGGCGGCCAGCTGCAAAAATTCCGGGAAGCCCCTGCTCCCGAACGTCAGCGGCAAGGCGGGAGAAGTGGTCGTGGTCATCGACAAGGCCGCCTGGGAAGGCAACCTCGGGAACGAGGTGCGGAACCTGCTCGCCCGGGACGCGGAGTACCTTCCCCAGCGGGAGCCCCTCTACAACCTGGTCACGCTGACGCCGGCCACATTCTCGGACCTGTTCAAGTACCACCGGAACATCCTGCTCTTCAACATCGACAAAGCGGTTGCAACGCAGGGCGTGGAGTACCGGAACGATGTCTGGGCGCATCCGCAGTGCGTCATCCAGGTGAACGCGGCCTCCGCCGATTCCGCCATCTCCGTGGTCCGGAAATCCGGAGAGGTCATCGCCGGGGCGATCGAACAGGCGGAGCGGAACCGAGTCCTACTCAATACCCTGCTGTACGAAGAACCGAACCTGAGCCCGGTCGTGGAAAAGATGACCGGAGCCAGGATGCACTTCCCGATCGGCTACCACCTCAAGAAAGCCACGGACAACTTCATCTGGATCGCCAACGAAACGCAGTACACGATCCAGGGTGTGTTCGTCTACAAGTACCCGGCAAGCCTCGGTGACGCGGAGTTCACCGAAGAGAACATCATCGCGCGGCGGAACGCGGTTCTGAAGCAGAACGTTCCCGGCATGTTCGACAACACCTACATGATCACCAGCACCTTCATCACGCCGGGTGTCAAGTTCCTGCGCTACCACGGACAGGATTTTGCGGAGACCCGCGGGCTGTGGGAAGTCTACAACGACTACATGGGCGGCCCCTTCGTTTCCCATTCCTTCTACAGCCGGGACGGCAAGGACGTCATCGTGCTGGAAGCCTGGGTCTATGCCGCCAAATTCGACAAGCGGCAGTACCTCAGACAGGTGGAAGCCCTGCTCTATTCCTTCGAATGGGACAAGAAATAAAATTATTTTGTCAGCTCGAAAATAATCCATATATTTGCAACCCTATTTGGCAAAATGCCTGGACAAAAAACGTCTGGTGGGTTCGTATAACGGTTAGTACTCGGGATTTTCATTCCCGCAATAGGAGTTCGATTCTCCTACCCACTACCAAATATTAAAAAATTAAACGATGGCAAATCACGCAGCAACGAAAAAGTCCATTCGCCAGAGCGAACGGCGCAGACTGCATAACAGGTATTATGCAAAGACAACGAGGAACGCGATCCGGGCAATCCGGAATTCAGCGGACAAGAAGGCGGCCGAGGACGGAGCTCCGAAGGTCTATGCCATGATCGACAAGCTCGCCAAGATCGGAGTCATCCACAAGAACAAGGCTTCCAACTTGAAGAGCGGCATCGCGGTTTACATCAACAAACTCGCTTAAGCAGCAACATCGGGATGTAGCGCAGTTGGCTAGCGCACTACGTTCGGGACGTAGGGGTCGTCCGTTCGAGTCGGATCATCCCGACAAAAGTCAGGCAAATCGCCTGGCTTTTGTTTTTTTATATCCTTCCGCCGCTTCGGATGGCCGGCAAGTGAAGATAATTTCGTAGTTTTGCAGAGAACTGATCAAAACTGCGACTTTGAACCGATTTCATGCATGCAACAGTCTTCCGGGTGCGTCCCTGGACGAGAGCCTGGACAGACTGCTTCACGACTTGCGCCGCTTGAACCGGAACCTTGCACCGGAAGGACACGCGTTGCGCTACAGCAAGGTGTTCCTCAGCGACATCGCCAACCAGTGGGCCCCCTTCCACGCAAGTCCCCTCTACCGGGAAATCCTCTCCGGGACACATTGCTCCGTCGTCGGGCAGGCCCCGCTCGACGGATCCAAGATCGCCGTCCTGGCAGGGTCGGGAGCGGAAAACGACCTTCTGTTCCACAGCCTCCGGCTCAGCGGCGAGGAGGCTGCGGGCCTGGATTCCCGAGCACAGACCTCGCTGCTCTTCCGACGCTACATCGAACGGATCGGGGCAGAGGGTCTGACCCTCGAAGACGACTGCCTGCGCACCTGGATCTATGTCCAGGACATCGACAACAACTACGCAGGAGTGGTCCGGGCACGGAACGACCTGTTCAAGGAACATGGGCTGACCCCCGAGACGCATTTCATCGCCAGCACAGGAATCGGCGGGG
>CABTXO010000150.1 GCA_902488725.1 uncultured Bacteroidales bacterium | reverse complement strand
TACGGCAACAGTGGCAGCCGTCACCGTGACCTTGCAGGTCGCTGACTTGCCGCCGGCGGAAGCCGTGATCGTAGCGGTACCCGCCTTGACGGCCGTCACCTTCCCGCTCCCGTCCACGCTCGCTACCCCTGATGCACTGCTGCCCCAGATCACCTTCCGGTCCGTCGCATTGGCCGGAGTGATGGTCGCCGTCAGTGTCTGGGTGTCACCTTCCGTCATCTCAAGGGTCGCCGTGCTCAGCGACACGGACGATACGGCGATGGTCTCGGGCTCCTTGGGCTCTTCCGGCTTGCAGGAACCGATGCCCATGACCACGGAGACCATGGCCATCACTGAAAGGAAAAATTTGATTCGTTTCATAGTGCTTGCAATAATTTGATTGAATTTGGAATATTGTAGTTGGTTATCCATTGATTTCCTGTCCTTCCGTCTTGTACCCCGCCTGCTGAAATCCCCTTCCGTCACATCCATGGAACTGAATGCTGCACAACCGGGATCCCGTTCAATCTGCTCCAGCCGCTTTTCGATATAGCTCTGGATTTCCGCAAAGGTCGGTTTGCTGTTTCTTTCGCCCATGTGCACTTCCTTTTCTCGGGAGCAAAGTTAGCCGGAAGCACCCTTGCACGTTAGGATTTTTGGGACGTATTTTTAGGAATTTCGCTGTTTTCTGCATGGGACAATTAGGATTTTTGAATCAAAAATTATCATTAATTATTTGATTATAAATTATTTAATTAGTCAAATCCCTTTCAGTGGAGATTTGAACTGTTTCATCCGACAGTAAAAATGCTTATCTTTACGTCATGTAACTAACCCACCCAATGGGTGTAGACCGGACGATCCATAGATGCTTCGGCATCGTTTTCCTTGTACTTTGCTGCTCCTTTTCAGGCATCTGGACGGCAACGGGGCAAGAAAGGACCATTGACGAGATTCTGGAACGATTCGACCATGCCGATGCAAAAGGGCAAAAGATCATTGCGAAGGAGTTCTTCGCGAGACTCCAGGACCTGCAGGCGCTGGACGAGCCGGTCACCGTGGATGAAAAAGATCCGGCCGATTCGGTCCGTGCCGAAGTCTGGCTGCAGGGGGCCGTCTATTTCTTCGACAAGCAAACGTACGACAAGGGAATCACCTATTCTGCCAAAGCGCTCCCGCTGCTTGAAAACGGGAACGACGCGGAAAAGCTGGCGAACTGCCTCAGTTATCTATCCGCCTGCTGCTTCCGGACAGCCCGATACGCCGATGCCATCCTGTATGCACGGAAGGGGCTGGAAATCGATCGGAAGAGCGGAGACAAGAGCGTCATCAGCAGCGACCTGAGCAACATCGCGGCGATCTTCCTCGCCGCGAAAAGGCCGGCTGAAGGGAAGACCTACATTCAGGAAGCGATCCTCAACAGCACCGAAGCCGGGGATTCCGGCAGAATGGCCATCCAGATGGGAATCGCGTCAGAAATATTCCACAGCCTCGGGGAGGATGAACAAGCCCTTCAGCACGCTGCAAGGGCCTACGAAATCGATTCTGTGCGGGGACTTGAGGACAAGGCGGCCATCCGTCAGTGCCAGATGGCATCAGCCCTGATAGCACTCGGACGTTCCTCGGAAGCCGAACCCTGCCTGCTGCAGGCATTGCCTGTCCTGAAAGCCTCCAACAATATTCAATCCTATTCCATCGCCTGCAATGACTTGGGATACATCAGTCTCCGGAAGGGGCAGAACGGCAAGGCCGCGTCGTATTTCAAGGAGGCGCTGCACATTTTCGAGCGTCAGGGCGACCGTTACAACGAAGTCAAGTCCTGCAAGGGGCTTTACCTGGCACTGAAAGAAAGCGACCCGGCCGAGGCGATGGTCCGGCTGGAAAGGGCCTGCTCCCTGAAGGACACGCTCTACGATATCCGGCTGGAGGAGCAGATCGGCGAATATAGCGCCCAGTACAAGAACGACGAGCTTCAGCGAAAGATTGAATATGAGAGCAAGGCCCGGAAGACCATGTCGTGCGTCTTTCTCTCCATCCTGCTCCTTTCCTTGATCATCATCGCCCTGTTCTGGTACGCACTCAGGGTACGCATGAAAATGACGAAGCTCATGCGGGAAATGGAAGAGGCCAGGACGAGCTTTTACACGAACCTTACGCATGAACTCCGCACCCCGCTCTCCGTCATCATGGGGTATGGAGAACAGATGATACAGGGCGGGGTCGCGGCGAAGGACATCCAGGAGGTCGGGAAGACCCTGTGCTACCAGGGAAACAGTCTGCTCACGCTGGTGAACCAGATGCTGGACATCGCCAAGGTCAAATCCAGCATCGGAGCGCCGGAATGGAAGAAAGGCAACGTGGTACGATACATCCAGATGGTCGTGGATAGTTTCTACGGCACCGCCGACCAGAAGCACATCGAGCTGATGTTCGCCAGCAAGATGCCTGAAATCGAGATGGATTTCGTTCCGGACTACATGAAGAAAATTCTTCAAAACCTCATCTCGAATGCCTTGAAATATTCGGATGCGTTCGGAAAAGTGAACATCACCACACACACGCAGGATGGAAACCTGGTCATCAGCATCGCGGACAATGGCAAAGGTATCTCCAAGGAGGATTTGCCGCACATTTTCGAGTCTTTCTACAGGAGCAGGAGCGATGCGGACTCCGTCGGCTCCGGAATCGGCCTCACCCTGGTCGACAATCTGGTCAAGGCCATGAGCGGAAGCATCGATGTCCGAAGTTCCGTGGGGAAAGGCACGGTGTTCAACATTTCGCTGCCGCTCAAGCACGGCAGCGGCAGCTGGAGTCCCCTCGACCTGCCCACGGACATGCGGATGCCGCAGGAATATGCCCCCGGCGAAATGAAATTCGAGGACCTTCCGCAGGGAAAGCCGACCGATGACATCGTTCCGCTCATCCTGATTGTCGAGGACAACCTGGAGATCGCCCGGTACATCGGCTCCCAATTGAAGGAGAAGTACAGCATCCGCTATGCCCGGAACGGTCAGGACGGTCTCGATCTGGCATCGGAAAGCATTCCGGACCTGATTCTCACGGACATCATGATGCCGGTCATGGATGGACTCGCGTTGTGCCGTGCCATCCGGAAATCCAATCTGACCGATCATATTCCGATTATCGTCATCTCGGCCCGCTGCACGGAAGAAGACCGGATCAAGGGCATCAAGGCCGGTGCCGATGCCTACCTCTACAAGCCCTTCAATGCGGACGAACTGAACGTACGGGTCACCTGCCTGCTCGACTCGCGCCGTCTGATGCGGGACAAATTTGCCCAGTCGTCCCTTTCCGGTGCGGACATTCTGACCGAGAAATTGTCCCGGGGCGACCAACTCTTCCTGAACAGAATCACCGACCTCACCTATGCCCAGATGTCCGGAAAGGGAGTCGATGCCGATGCCATCGCATCCAACCTGTGCATCACCCGGCAGCAGCTGAACCGGAAGCTTCTGGCCATCACGGGGGAAAACACCGTCTCCTACCTGATGCACATCCGGTTGAGCAAAGCCCGTCGCCTGCTGGACGATCCCGCCCATTTCAAGATTGGAGATATCGCTTCTGAATGCGGCTTCACGGACCTGTCCTACTTCTCGCGCATGTTCAAGATGACCTACGGGGTGACCCCTTCCCAGTACCGGACGAGGGTTCGGTAATCCGTCCTGCTTCCTCCGCATGACAAGAGATGGGAAATCTTCCGATAATTTCGTATCTTGCAGCTATCTAACTGCATGAGTCATGAAACCCGACGCTGCCCAATGGATCGTCACCCGCGTGGACGGGAAAATCGTTTCCGTGTCGACGGACTACCGGCTTTTCGCTCAGATCGCGAAAACCGTCTCCGGACTGCCTCCCGAAGGGATTGCGGAAATCCGGACCGAAAAAATCGGTTCCCGGGAACTGATGGACCTTTCCATGCGCACGCGCTGGGAGGATCTGAGGCTGTTCGGGACGGCCTTCCAATTGAAGGTCTGGCGGCAGCTCTACCTGCTGACCCACCGGAGCGACGGCACGCCCCGACTGCCGGAGGACGGAGTCAAGCTGCTCAGTTACAGCCAGCTGGCGAAGCTGTGCGAGAACCCTTCCGGCGTGCGGGCGGTGGCCCATGCGGTGGCCTGCAATCCGGTTTCGGGCATCATCCCCTGCCATCTGATCGTCCCGAAGGAATCCATCGACAAAATTCTCGCCATCCGCACGAAGGCCCAGTCGACCATATTCAAAGGCACCGACCTCTACTTCCTCGACACACTCGACGTCGGGGAATATGCCTGGGGCAGCGACCTCAAGCGCCGCCTCATCGCCCTGCAGCTCTACAGCCGGCGATAGCCTTCCGCAGTGTAAGCCGGTGTAAGCCACCCATCGCCTTTTTGTGCATGTCCCTGGGAATTTCTATCTTGCAGGGAATGATCGGGACGAACATGAAACGAATCGCAATATTGCTGCCGGCCCTGCTGCTCGCCTCCTGCGTCCGGAGCGGGATCGCGGAGCGGATGGGGGCCGTGCTGGAAAAGATGGAGACGGAGATGGGCTATGTGAACACGCTCGACGATGCGGACGTGGAGAAGGTCGCAGACTGGTTCGAGCGGCACGGATCCCCGTCCGAGAAAAGTCGTGCGCTGTTCTGCCTGGGCCGGAACCAGTTCAATTCGGGCCGGTATGCCGCCGCCATCGTGACCGACACGCGCGCGATGGAATATGCCCGGGCGGCCTCCGACACTCTGGCAGTCGCCCGGATCGCCCGGGACATGGCGCACACCTGCAATGCTACCCTGAACACGGCGGACGAACTCCGTTACCTCGGGCAGGCGGCCGAGGCGTTCCGGGCGGCCGGACGGGCGGACGATTCACAGCGGGCCCTGCTTGAAATCGGCATCGCCCACGCCGGCCTGGGGAACTATGCCCGGGCAGAAGATCTGTTCAAGAGTGTTTTGTACGATGCCCACGAAAACCGGGACACCCTGCTGGAGGCACGCTGTCTGGAGGCCTATGCCGACCTGGCGATTTCGCGCGACACGGCTGCCCCGGTGCTGGCCATCGAACTGCTCAGCCGGGCGGCGGACGATCTGCACTATCCCCTCTCCTGCGCGGACAAGGGAACGCTGGCGTATTCCTACTCACTGTTGGGACAGAAGCCGGCGGCGATGAAATGGCTTTCGGGGGCGCCGGGGGGGGCCGCCGCGCCCCGG
>CABTXO010000149.1 GCA_902488725.1 uncultured Bacteroidales bacterium | reverse complement strand
CGTGTAGAACTTGTCCACGGATTACTTGACGGAGCCTTCCTCGCCGAACTTGATGTAGATCAGCCCCTTGGCACCCACCTGCGGACGCTTCACCCATTCGGTCAGTTCGTCCAGCTGCTTGCGGGACCATTCCGCCGCCCCGGGCACGCAGATGCCGCCCACGTACTTCGCGTTATCGAACACGCCGAAACCCTTTCCCTGCACGAACGGGGTGATTTCGTGGATGGTCATGCCGAAGCGGATGTCCGGCTTGTCGGAACCGTAGCGGTCCATCGCATCGAACCAGCGCATGCGCGGGAGGGGATTGGGAATCTCCACGTCCAGCACGTTCTTGAACAGGGTCCGCATCATGCCTTCGAACATATTCAGCACGTCATCCTGCTCCACGAAGGACATTTCGCAGTCGATCTGGGTGAACTCGGGCTGGCGGTCGGCACGCAAGTCCTCGTCGCGGAAGCACCGGACGATCTGCATGTAGCGGTCGTAGCCGGCGACCATCAGCAGCTGTTTGAAGGTCTGGGGCGACTGGGGCAGGGCGTAGAACTGGCCGGGGTTCATCCGGGAGGGCACGACGAAGTCGCGGGCGCCTTCCGGCGTGGATTTGATCAGATACGGAGTCTCGATCTCCATGAAACCCTGTCCGTCCAGGTAGTTGCGCACCTCGTGCGCGATCCGGTGGCGCAGGGAGAGGGCGCGCTGGAGCGGCCCGCGGCGCAGGTCGAGGTAGCGGTACTTGGCGCGGATGTCCTCGCCGCCGTCGCTTTCGTCCTCGATGGTGAACGGTGGCGTGACGGACTTGTTGAGAATATGGATTTGTTCGAGTTTGATTTCGATGTCGCCCGTGGGCATCTTCGGGTTCTTGCTCTGGCGTTCCACGACTTCGCCGACGGCCTGGATGACATATTCCCGGCCGAGGGAGGTGGCGGTTTCGACCAATTCGGCCGCGGCGTCCGCCTCGACCACGAGCTGCGTGATGCCGTAGCGGTCGCGCAGGTCGATGAACGTCATGCCGCCGAGTTTCCGGGACCGCTGCACCCATCCGGCGAGGGTCACGGTCTGTCCGACATCCCCGATGCGGAGCTCTCCGCAAGTGTGATCTCTGTACATATCTGAATGCTTTATTGTTTGCGCGTTTTCACAACCCGCAAAGTTAGCAAATTCTCCCCGGAAATGGTCATCCGTCCGGCAGAAATCATCCGGGAGCGGATGATCCGACCTTAGAATCATTGAGATGTCGGGGTTGAAGCTAGCGATGGCAGACTTTGGATGAGTCTACGGTAAAGCCTTCCCCCAGGGGCATGAACTTGCCGTGTTCCTTCAGAAAATCAATCAGCCCTCGGGCGGTCAGGTTGTCCGCCGAGCAGGTGAAGAACCGTTCCTCCGGTCCGAACCTGTCCAGGATCGCCTTCAGCAATCCTTCTTCCGTATAGCTGTGCCCTTGCATCATTGCCAGGACTTCGTGTCCGTGTGTCATGTGCCTATGTTCGTTAAGCGCACAAAGGTACGCTATTTTCGGAAACGGTTGCTCAGTCGGAGGCGAGGGCCTTGAGGGAGGGCACGAGGGCGGCGGCGGCGACGAGGGCGCAGAAGAGGTACTGAACGGCCGCCGGAACGGCCCGGAGCCAAGCCAGAAGGCTGTTCGGAATCGTGGGCACGATCTGGAACCAAGACAGAAGACCGCCGGGGGTGTCCGGAAGCGGGATGTCCCGCATCAGCAGCACCAGCAGCATCCCGCCGAGGACCCCGCAGAGGAAGACGATGCCCAGCAGTCTCCGGGTGTGGCGCGTCTGGGCCGCCTTCATCCGTTTGATCTCTTCCACCGCCAGCAGTCTGGTCTGCAGGGTGTCCAGGAATATGCCGCCGTCTCCGACGGCCGGTTTGCGGCTTTGGAAAAAGTCTTTCAGTTGTTCATCTGCTCGGGCAGAAGGGGCTGTGGGCATATTCATGGCGAAAGCATATTTTTGAGTTTGACGCGCGCCCGGGAGAGGTGGGACTTGACAGTCCCTTCCGGGCAGGAGAGGACGGCGGCGATTTCCTTCACCGGCCGGTCTTCCATGTAGAAGAGCAGGACCGCAGCCTTCTCCGCCGGCTGCAGCAGGTCCAGGGCCGCATGGAGTTCCTGGTGGCGGAAGCCGTCATCGGAAGCGTGGTTGTCCGGAACGTTCCGGGCTTCCGGCGTTTCCAGCGGCACGGTCTCCCGTCGCAGAAGCTGTTTTGAACGGTCGTAGAAGCAGTTCCAGGCGATGCGGAAGAGCCAGGTCGAGAACTTCGCCTCGCCCCGGAAGGCGCTGCCGGCGAGGTAGGCCTTGACCAGTGCCTCCTGGGCCAGGTCGTCCGCCTCGGCAGAATCTCCCCGGCACAACCCGCACAGAAATCTCCGGAGAGGTTCCTGCACAGGAGTCACAGCCGCTATGAACTGCTCCCGGTCCAACGGTTACGGCTGCTTCTGTTCTTCTTTGCGGATTTCGTCTGCCAGCATCTTCTTGCCGACCAGATAGCTGATGAACAATGCGATGCCGACGGCTATCAGGATGAAGGCACCGGTGAGAGAACCCCGTCCGAACCGGCCGGCATCCACGAATCCGTCGGTCCAATCGATGCCGAACAGCCTGACAGCCAGGAGCGCGAGCCCGATGAAGAAGCAGACCAGCGCGCCGTTGAGCTTTTCGAGCAGGGCCCGCTTCGTGCTGCGCGCCTCCTTCACCTGTTTGAACATCTCCGGGTCCACCTGCTGGCCGTTTTCAATGGCTTTCAGCATGACATCGGTCTTGCGGTCCATTTCGTGCTTTTTGGCGGAGGAGATGATCCACACGACCGCCACGGGAAGCACGACACATACAAAAATCGGAAGCAAATTTTCTCCTAAGTTCATAATCTTCGTTTTTTTATTGCCATTCCGTTTCGGAATACACAAGTTTGACTTCGCTCGGCCCCGAAAGGTTGCAACGGCAGCGAGATTTTTCTCAAGATAGCAAAAACGCACGGGTTTTCGTATCTTCGCTGCATCGAAATCTTGGGAATATGGAAGTACGGGCAAAGAAGTCGCTGGGGCAGCATTTCCTGATGGATCAGGGCATCGCGCGGGCGATCGTGGAGGCGCTCGCCGTGGAGGCACCGGATGCGGATGACAGCCGGACCGAAAAGATTCCCGTCCTCGAGGTGGGGCCGGGCATGGGGGTGCTTACACAGTACCTGCTGCAGCGGCCGGAGCTGGACCTGACCGCCGTCGAGCTGGACGGAGAATCGGTGGAGTATCTCCGCAAGCATTTTCCGGCCCTGGAAGGCCGTCTGCTGCAGGAAGACTTCCTGAAGATGGACCTCGAACGCCGTTTCCCGGGCAGTTTCCGCATCATCGGCAACTTCCCCTACAACATCTCCTCGCAGATCTTCTTCAAGGTGCTGGAGCACCGCGACCGCATCCCCGAAGTGGTGTGCATGATCCAGAAGGAAGTCGCCGACCGCATCGCCGAGAAGCCCGGCACCAAGACCTACGGCATCCTCTCGGTGCTGCTGCAGGCCTGGTACGACATTGAATATCTTTTCCCGGTGGGCCCGGGTGCCTTCGCCCCGCCCCCGAAGGTCCAGTCGGCGGTGATCCGCCTGCGCCGCAACGGCCGCCAGTCGCTCGGCTGCGACGAAAAGCTGTTCAAGACCCTCGTCAAGACCTCGTTCGGCCAGCGCCGCAAGACCCTGCGCAACTCGTTGAGACCGCTCCTGGCGCAGAAATTCCTCCCCGGGACGGCTGAATATGTCTGCGTCCTTTCCGAGCCGGTGTTCGCCCTGCGCCCGGAACGGCTTTCGGTGGAAGATTTTATCGCGCTGACGAACCGGTTTCTGACATACGATCAAATGAACAATCAATAAACACATTTCTATTATGATGATCAGCAAAAACAGTTCTTTTCTCATCGCATTGCTTCTGGCGGCTCCGCTCTCCATGGCGCAAGTGAAATTCGATGACCGTTTCATTGACAGAAGTCTGCGCATTGACTTTGTACTGACAGGTTCTTCCGAAGAGGAGACGGCTGCGCCCCTGCAACTTTATCAGGAGCCGTGTTGGAGCGGTCCCCGAACAAACCTTATCGAACCGCTTTCGTACGGCAGTTATCAGGTTGTGCTTCAAGATCGGGAGAGCGGTGACACCATCTACACCCGCAGTTTCAATACGCTGTTTGAAGAGTGGCGGACCACTGCAGAGGCAAAGCAGCACAAGGAGTCGTGGGTAAACAGTATCGTCACCCCGTTTCCCAAAAAGCCCGTGATGGTCACGCTCAACAGTCGCGACCGTCATAATCCTGTTTTCCATAAACTGTTCGACATGAAGTTGAAACCCGATGATTTGATCATTGACAAAAGCGAGAAACCTTCCTATCCTGCATTTGTGCTTCAGGAGAAGGGCGCTCCCGCAGAAAAGGTGGATTTGCTGTTTCTGGGCGAAGGATATACTGCCGATCAGCTGAAACTTTTCGAGGCCGATGCACGGAGATTCACTGAAGCGCTTTTTACATTCCCCCCTTTCTCAAATCACAGGGACGACTTTAATGTGCGGGCCGTGTGTGCCCCTTCGGTCCATGAGGGGTGCGACGTATCGGGCGAGGGCATTTTCAAGAACACCGTGCTGAACACCGGTTTTTACACGTTCGGGGTGGAACGATACCTCACCACCCGCGATATGCGCTCCATCAGAGATTTGTCGGCCAATGTGCCGTGTGATGCCGTCTTCATCCTGGTCAATGAAGAGCGGTATGGCGGTGGCGGAATATACAATCTCTATGCGATAGGTACGGCCCACAACCGGCTCACTCCGCAGGTGTTTGTGCACGAGTTGGGGCACAGCTTTGCCGGACTTGCCGACGAGTATTATACATCGACGGTGGCGTATGAAGACTTTCATAAGTTAAATTATGAACCGTGGGAGCCCAATATCACCACGTTGGTTGATTTTGGTTCAAAATGGAAGGCGATGGTCGACCGCGAAGAGGGGGTGGGAACCTACGAAGGTGCGGCTTACGCTGCAAAGGGCATCTATCGTCCTGCCGAACATTGCATGATGAAAGATTACCATCCTTTCTGCCCGGTCTGCAGTAAAACGATTGAAAACATGATAGACTACCTTTGCGGACGTTCGCTTTAAAACAGCACATTCCACCCGCTGTAAGCCTCCGAGGAAGTGCGTGTACGGCGTTGAAAGT
>CABTXO010000148.1 GCA_902488725.1 uncultured Bacteroidales bacterium | reverse complement strand
GCGTGATGCACACCCAAATGGAGCCTGTCTGTCTTTCGGCAGGCTTCAGCTCGCCCACCCCCTGGCAGGTGGAATTTTCCTTTGCCACATGCAAAATGAAACTGGTTAATATCAACGAATTGGGTTCGCAAGAGGGGAACAAATTATTCCACCGGGAAGGCATTCCCCCCTTCCTACACCCCTCCATTGCATTGTGCGAACTGCAGGTGGTGTTCTGAATATCACACCTGAAAACGTAATGTATTACTTATTAATATATTATATTCACAGGTCGTCTTTGTCTCGAAGCCGTCCCGGAATCAGATTCCGACTGAGAATCTCCGGACAGGCATCCGCCGGAAACAATCTGCGGATCACGGGGAGAGCGA
The DNA here is from genome assembly GCA_902488725.1 of uncultured Bacteroidales bacterium. Taxonomy (GTDB): domain Bacteria; phylum Bacteroidota; class Bacteroidia; order Bacteroidales; family UBA932; genus Cryptobacteroides. Next base: position 4,836 of record CABTXO010000148.1, on the reverse strand, counting down.
CCCCATATCGGTGTCGGAGCGTTGCGATCAGCTCCATCATCTGGTCGAGTGTCAGCTGTTCCAGCAATTTTTCAAAGGCCGCCTTTTCCACTTTTCGCTTCTTCGACAACAGGAAACGAGTGCTGTCATCAGCGGCGGGATCGCACATGTCCATTGATAATCCGCTGAACAAGCCTGGGGATATGCGTAGTGCCAGTTCCCGCGTTTGCTTGTCGTTGGTCAAGGCTCCTGCTTCTCCCTCTGACTCGGAAATAGTCGATTTATTGATCAGAAATGAAAGGGAATTCATTGAACCAACCTCATTTTCAAGAAGTTTTGGGTTTACAAACGATTGAAAGGCCACCATGCCGTTTTCATAAAACTGCCATGTTTCGGGCACCGCTTGATGGGTCCCGAGAAGTTGCTTCATTTGCCACTGCTGCACCTTCGGCAAAATTCTCGGACTGTTCAGAAGGGAAAGTCCTCTCTCGTCGAAATAGATGCTGACCGAGCTCCAGGGCCAAAGAAATGGGTTCTGCGTTTCATGATGCTTTCTGGGATTGTTCAGGGTATAACCGATGATGTTCTTCCTGTAATCCAGACTGTCACACCGGCACATTTTGATGGAGATGCCTTTCAACACCTTGGAAACGCCATATCGATTTGAATAATGCATGCTGTAGATTCGTGCAAAACGGTCTGCACTCTTCTTTACAGCCTGCTCCGTCCCATAAACATACGCATGAAAATGCGTGGAGACAATTACGATAACAAGGACTTCGACATCTTCGCCGAAAAGTTTGAAGGCAACTGCGAATTTGTTGATGCCGGCTATGCAGTCCTTCGGGTCTTTAAATAAATCCGTTGTTTTCAGTCCCAGGGAACATACATGAAAATGATATTTTTTGTTGTCGTCCATGATACTCTTGATTTTGTGAATATGTGAGAATGTAATCTGTTGAAAATAACCTACTTATTTTTTCAGGTGGAAGCTCTGGGGAACCACCTGGAAACAGGCAATCCCAATAGAAGCTGGTCTGTGCAGGATAAGGTCTTCCAGGTGGGTGAAAAGATATTCCACACGAAAACCGATCTTGCTTCAAGGGATGATATTCCGCCTTCAGGTGGTCTCGGAAAATTCCACCTGCCAGGGGGTGGGCGAGCTGAAGCCTGCCGAAAGACAGACAGGCTCCATTTGGGTGTGCATCACGCCTGACCGAGCCTGAACAGGGTCGACCGGGACCGGCTCAGGGACGGCAAGGCAAGCGCGGCAGACCAGCAGGACCGGGACCGGGACCGGCTCAGGGGACGGTCGCCCCGGCCCAGCCGGGATCAGATGCCTGCAATGCAGAAGGTGATGTTGACATCGCCGAAGTGGCCCATGATGTTGTTGTAAGTTTCGAAGTAACGGTTGGACAGCCGGCCGCGCCAGACGATGTCGTCTTTGGTCCGGAACGGCAGATCCACATCGAAGCCGTAGACCTTTGACTTGATCTTGACATTGGCGCTGCATTTCCAGGATGTACGGGCACCGCCGTCATCCTCCACGATCAGGAAAGCGGAATCCTGCAGCTGTGGAGTCCAGTCCGACACCAGCATCGCATTGAAAGAGATGGTTTTGTTGACCTGGCGTCGGCGGACGACGATCATGAAGTCCGTGATCGTTGGATGGTAGCGCTGGAGATCTTCTTCGGACGAAGCCGTAAAACTTTCGATGCAGCCGCATTTGACGTAGAATTCAGACGCCCCTGCGAACCAGGAATCAAAATTCCGGTTGGAACGGAACTCTTTGAGCGTCAAAGTCCGCAATGCCCCGGCCCGCGTCACCGGTCCCGCCGCGGTCTGGCCGGCGTTCAATTTCGCATGCAGGCGGGGTGTCATCCTGCCGGCATCTTCGTTCCGGTTCACGACCCAGACCGGACGACGCATCGCAACCGATTCGTCCACCCGGATCTCTTCCACGGTCCAGGAGCCGTCCGCCTGCCGTACCCGCATGAATCCCACATTCGAGTCCCGGCCGTTTTCCGGATGGAAGGTCAGCACAGGCAGCGTTTTCCCGTCCCAGTCCTCCGAATAGGGCCAGTAAAGCTGCAAACCCGATTCCGCCAGCTCCCAGAGAAACGGTGTCCCCCCGCCCGAACGGCCGGCACGCGTGTCCGTCATGTTCGCAAGGAGGGAACGGAGCGGACTTGAATAAGCCTGTGTCCGGGTGTCCGGGAAGCGGGTGCGGAGCACGTCGTCCCCGACTCCGGAACCCGGCGTTTCCAACAGATTGCGGAACGGATATTCTTCGTCATAGCCGTTGTCCGCCGAAGCGGTGACGGCATCGTGTACCTCGCGCACCTGTTCCAGGTCCAGCGGGGCGGCGGCCAGCAGGCGGGCGACCTGTTCCAGAGATGTTCCGGCCTCCTGCGGAACCGGCGGACAAGAAGGCGTTTCCTGATTGCAGGAAGCAAGAAGAAGGACCGGCACTGTCAGAGCCGCGATCCTCAGGGTTTTGTTGAAATTTTTCATGATGAACTTTGTTTAAGTTGTTGTCGGTACAAAGAGACAAAAAAATAGCCGTAGAATGAAATATTCCACGGCTAATTTCAAAATCGGCCCCCTGGAGCACTGCAGCACTATCTGGAATACGCAACGAAGCGATTTTTTTCATAAAAATCTTTCGTGGTCTCCACTTCCGTGAAGCCGGATTTCCGGAAAACCGTCTCGACTTCGGGCCCGAAGAGTTCATTGATCTCGGTGATGCCCTTTCCTTCCGCAGCGAGGAACCGCTCGGACCAGCGGGCGATTGCACGGTAGTACACCAGGGGATCGTCATCCGGCACGAACAAAGCAGCGGAAGGCTCGAAATTGAGCACGTTCGCCCGCATGTTCTGCTTTTCGGCATCCATGATGTAGGGCGGATTGCTCAGGATCAGATCGAATTCCTTGAACGAAAATTCCTGTTCCGTCTGCAGGACGTCTGCCACGATGAACTGCGGTGCCTTGGCGTCGGTTTCTTTCAACCGTTGCGCGAAATCCTGGCTGGCAGCCACTTTGACGGCAGCCTCGGAGATGTCGACACCGGTCACTTCGCAACCGGGGATGGACAGCGCGACGGTCCAGGCGATGCAGCCGGACCCGGTGCACAGGTCGAGGATATTCACGGGTTTGGCGGATTTTCCGTAGGCTTCGCGCATCCGTTGCATCCGGGAGCCCAGCTTGACGGCATGCCGGCACAACATCTCCGTTTCCGGTCGCGGAATCAGTACGTCAGGCGTAACCTTGAACTTCAATCCGCAGAATTCTGCGGACCCGATGACATACTGTACCGGCTCACCGGCGGACAGGCGCTCCAGGTCTTTCCGGAGCGGCTCCATGGATTTGTCCTTGATGTCATATTCGGGCTCCACGATGTGCGTGTAACTTTTCGTTCCGAGCCGGTACTCGCAGAGCATCAGCATGATGTTCCGCGCTTCCGCAGTCGGGTACAGGGATTCCAGCGCCTGCACCCCCTCTTTCAAAAAATCTTTCAGCAGCATAGGCAAGATGTTTCAGGCATGTTCAATGATGCCGGTCAGGAAATCGGTGATGTCAAGGCCGGCGGTGCGGACCATCTTCGGCACGAGCGACACGCTCGTCATCCCCGGAATCGTGTTGATCTCCAGGAAATATAGTCCGTCAGCACCCAGGATGTAGTCCATCCGGACGACGCCCGCACACCCCAGCAGGGAATAGATCTGACGCGTCGTCTCCTGGATCCGGTCCCGAAGGGCATCTTCGATGGGAGCCGGGCAGATTTCCTGGCTGTGGCCGTTGTATTTGGCATCGTAGTCGAAATAGTCGTTTTCGGTCACGATCTCGATCACGGGAAGTGTCTTGACGCCTTCTGCGTCGGAATAGGCGGCGCAGGTGAACTCACGCCCCGGGATCCCCTGCTCGATGAGGACCGTGGCTCCCTCGGAAAAGGCGAACCGGACGGCCTCGGGAAGCGCAGCGGCATCCTTTACCTTCGTGATGCCGAAACTGGATCCGCCCTCGGTGGGTTTCACGAAGACCGGGAAGGTCAGCTTCGCGGCAGCCTTCGCCGCCACGGCATCGAGGTCCATCCCGCTGCGGACGAACAGGTCGGGGGCACATTTCACGAAATCCGCGTCGCGGACATAACTCTTGCAGGTGAACTTGTCGAAAGCCACGGCCGACACGAATGCGCTGCAGCTGCTGAAAGGAACACCCAGCATCTCCAGGTAGCCTTGCAGCAGGCCGTTTTCCCCGGGCGTCCCGTGCTGCATGATGTAGGCGAAGTCGAACTTCACCTTCTGCCCGTAGACCTTGACGGAAAAGTCCGTCTTGTCCACCTCGGGTCTTGCCCCTTCCGGGAAGGTCACCCGCATGGCATCCTTCTTCCGGAACGCCGTGAGCGACCATTTTCCGAAACGCGCGAAAATCTCGTAGACATCGTACTTCGTCCCGTCGATGCGTGACGCCGTGAATTCCCCGCTCCGGCAGGCCACCTCCCATTCCGAGGAGTCGCTGCCGTACATGACGGCGATTCTGTGGTATTTGCTCATTGTCTGAATATGCTTGCTTATTCAAAATAATAATCTTCCATCGCCTGCTGTTCGGCAGAAACGCCGTCTCCGCCGTTGCAGCCCAGGTCCAGATCCATCCCGGCCGGGGAGATGAAGCGGTCGTCAGCCGTCACGCCAAGCGTCCCGTCCGACAGCACTTTCTGCATGAATATGGCCCAGGTCGGCAGCGACATGTGCGCCCCCTGCCCGAAGGCAATGGACTGGAAGTGCACCTGGCGGTCCTCCGCACCGGTCCAGACACCGGCGGTGAGCGTCGGGGTGTAGCCGATGAACCAGCCGTCGG
>CABTXO010000147.1 GCA_902488725.1 uncultured Bacteroidales bacterium | reverse complement strand
TAGGTGACCATCGGCATAAGGCCCGGCAAGCGCATGTCGCCATATCCTCCGGAACTGATGTCGTAGAACTTGCCGTACAGGTTGCGGTGGTTCGTGAAATTCTGCAGATCGAGCGCCCATTCGTGCGTATGGCGCCGGTAGTTCTTGCGGAAACCCAGCCGCAAGTCCAGCCGGAAGTAGTCGGGAATTTGGAGCCCGTTGATCCGCTCCTTGTCCAGGACGATCGCATGTTTCAGCCGGGTCTCTTTCTCCAGTACCGGCGTGTAGCGCGTACCGCCCGCATAATTGCCTTTGAAGTCCGCGAACAGGGTCCATCCTTTTTTGAGCGGCAACTCGTAGCCTGCCGCCAGATTCAGCAGATACTTTCCGTCGAACACGGTGCTCCAGCGCTTGTCGTTGAAGCCGTTGGTGTAGGTCGAGCGGTACAGCGAAGTCGTGAAAAGCAGGTACCAGTTCTTTTCCAGAAATTTTTCAAGCGTAAACTCAATGCCGTAATTCCGGCCCGTTCCTTTGTTCACGAGGTTGTCCTCGCGAACAATCACGTTCTCGCCCGCACGGCCGGCCTCCAGCATGGTGAAATATTCGTCCGGATCATTTTTCACCGGGATGGAATACAGATGCTGGAAGTAGACCTCGGACTTGGCGTGCCAGTTCGGCGCAAAGGCCCAGTCATAGGAGGCATCCACCTGCGCGCTGCGGGAGAAATCCAGCTTCTTGTTGGTGTACGTGATTCCGTCCGGAGAAGGAGTCTGAATATAATAGAACGACCGCGGCTGCAGCTGGCTGTACAGTCCGCCGGCCAGCGCAAGGGTATGCCCGCCGGCGGGCCTGTACCGGATGCCGGCGCGCGGTTCCACCGACTTGCTGCCGTTCAGCGTGAAATACATGCAGGACAGACCGCCCGTGACCGAAAGTTTCGGTGAAAAGGACTGACGGTACTGCATATAGGCGCGCAGCAGCCCCATCCGCCCCTTTTCGTCGGTCAGCAGGCGGATGCCGTCAGGGTAATCGGCATCCCCCTTCCGTTCCAGGTATTGCGCGTCGTACAAATCGTATTTCAGACCGCCGATCAACCGGGAATGGTAAGAGAAACGGTGTTCCAGCTGCGTGTACACGGAATATTTGTCTTCAACGGTGGCTTCGAGCCAAAGAACCTTCCAATCCGCGCCGGGCTGCGTCTTGGAAATCGTATCCACCGGCATGCGCATGTCGCTGCGGACGAAAGAAAGCGTCGTCTTCCATTCGGTCTTGGGGGAGAACTGAACCGAATGGGTGGCACCGAGAACACAGGCCTGCGAATGCACCTCGATGCGCTGGTCGAACGAAAGGAGGTTCTTGTCGAATTCGACCTCCGTTTCGTCAAGTCCCTGCAGGTTGAAATCGATATGGCTCCTGCCCCACAGGCCGAGTACGGAAAGATGCTGCCGCCTGCCCAGATCAAAATCGGTCTTGAACGTCAGATCCTGGTACCGGGGTGCGATGCCCGTGTACATGCCCATTTTTTTCATCAGATCCGGGATCGAGTACCGGTAGGCGACCAGATAGCTCGCCGTACTCTTCCTGGAAAAGTATCCCTCGCCGCCAATCTCGATCCCGTTCCAGCCCATCTGCCCCCAGAACTCGTGCTTCCGGTTGTTGCCGCGCCGCATCGTCAGGTCGAAGATTCCCGCCAGCGCATTGCCATAGGGAGCCGGCCAGGCACTCAGATGGAAATCGGAGTTGGTGAGCAGGTTGGTGTTGAGCATCGTGACCTGTCCGCCCGTCATCCCGACTCCGGCGTTGAAGTGGTTGGGGTTGGCGATCTCGATGCCGTCCAGGATGTACTGCACCCCGACGGGCGAATTGCCCCGAATCACGATGTCGTTCCGGCTGTCGTTCACGGGGATCACGCCCGCGAAATTCCGGACCATGCGGGCCGGATCGCCTAGCTATCCGGCGAAGCGGAACGTTTCCTCGGTGCTGAAACTGCGGGAACCGGAGAAGCTGAGGCCGTTCAACGGTCTGCTTTTGTCACGCCGCGCGACAATCCCCGCATGGTCCAGTTCCACCACTGACGGGTCCAGCACAATGGAAAGGACCGTCTCCCGACCGGTGATCACCAGCACATCGACTTCCTTGGGCTGAAAACCCAGGCAACTGATGCGGAGCGTCCTGCGGCCGGCAGGAACCCGCAATGAAAATGCATGGTTCTCGTCGGTGACGGTCCCGAGCACCGGATCGGTGCCGTTGACGGAAACGGTCGCCTGCAGCACTTCAGAATCCGGATTGCCGGACACAACGGTTCCCCGCACAATTTCAGACAACTCATTTTGGGCGTTCAGCCAGACGGTCATGAACAGACAGAGAAGGAAAAGACACTTTTTCATACTACTTGCTTTCTAGGGCATTCGAACCACAAAGGTAAGCCTTGTGAAGAAGAGCAGGAAAGAAGTGCTGTTACATTATGGTTAAGAAAACAAGTCCGGACTGTCATGAATGCCCGCGACTGTTCCCCCACAAACGGTTTGAGACCCCGGACGGTTCCCGATGCGCTCCAACAAGCCGTGACGCGCACCCTCAGTCGTCGCATAACAGAAGAGGCCTGCACAGGCTTGGCACGTGCGGCATCCTCCGTGTCTCGGAAACGACAGGTTAGGAATATTTTCTGAAACATCGCATCTTTGTACCGGGCCTGCAGGGAACAGGGCTTGATTTTTTACCTTCGGCGTTTTCGCCCGTATATATTCATAAACAGCCGGAAGATGACAGAGAACAGGAAGCCGATGGAAGCGGATCTGATGCGGAAGGTCGCATCAGGCGACACCGATGCATTCGAAGAAATACTCGCCGCCTACCGGCCCATGGTCAGGCGGATGGAGACCCTCATCCTCGCACATTCCGGGCCGCGCGGCGCCGGCGGTCCGCCCATCCGCGACATCCGTGCGGATGCGGATGACATCACCCAGGAAACGTTTGTGAGAATCTGGCAGAAGGCCGGCACCTTCAACCCGGACTACCGCCTCGCGACGTGGATTCGCACCATCGTCTGCAACCGCTGCCTGGACAAACTCCGGAAGGACAGATGGCTGGTCTTCTTTTCCAGGACGGAGGTTCCCGAACCCGATCCCCGCTCCGACACGGACAGGACCGTCGAAGGAAACGAGACGCGGGATGCCATTGCCGTGGCGGTCAGCCGTCTTTCTCCCAAACAACGCATCATATTCATCCTGAGGGAGATCGAAAAACTTTCAACGGAAGAGATCCAAGCCATCACAGGGCAGTCTCCGAACCAGATCAAGAGCAATCTGCACCTTGCGAAGCGCTCACTCCGCCTCCTGCTGGCCGGCATGACCGCCGCGATCCTCTTCCTTCTGTTCCTTGAGACGCGCCCTGCCGACAGGCCGCAGCAAAAGGCTTCAGCGACATGGACAAGCGGACATTTTGAGAAGAACTCGACCACTCGCAGGCGTTTCCGGAATTATCTGCGGGCACGCAGCATCCGCGAGACACTGCAGATGCCGCAAAGAAGGACAACAAAATGACAATGATATGAACACCAAGAACCTTTTCCTGACGGGGTGTATCCTCTTCACAGCCAGTTCCTGCGCATCCTGCTACTATGTCCACACGGATGTTGGCCGGGACGGAGGACTCGACCGCACGTTTTATTTCCACCGCGATCCCGAATCCGTCGCGAAAGCCGCCCGAAACGGCGCCGGCAACCTGCGCGCCCTGCCCGCAGACTCCGTGTTCACCATAGATTTCTTCGGGGAAAAAGAAGAAATGAACATGGCGGCCGACAGCATTTCCGGAAACCTGTATCATCCGGAGGAGTCCCTTCGGAAGCGGTTCCGCTGGTTCTACACCTACTACGACTACAAGGCCGTTTTCCCTTCGCTGAAGGAAAAACTTGCGATACCGCTGGACAGCTGCATGACCCGCGACGAACAGGAACTCTTCCTGCGGGGCGGCCGCACGCCTGAAGGATGGAACGGAATCGAGCTCTACGGCACACTCGACGAATTGAACACCGCCTTCTTCGACTGGGCCGGTGAATGCCTGTTCAAAATCCATTTCGAAACGCTTTGTGAATATGTCTCCGCAGAGGGCAAGGCTGCCTTGACGGCGGCGCGGGACTCCCTCGCCCGGCTCTTCCGGCCGGAGGAACTGATCCGGATGAATATGGACGACTTCGCCTTGCGCGCAGATGCCTATGTCCGCAAGGCCGGCTCCGCCCCCGGCCTTTCTTTCAGCGGGACCTATTCCCGGAACCGGGAAGCCATCGACCTCGAATTGGAAGAGAAAACAGCCGTGCAGGACTATTTCAGCCAGACGTACCTGCACCGGGTCACCCTTCCCGGCAAATACTTCAAAGGCAATCCCGGAAGGCTTGAGGCAGGCGACCCGGTCTGGAAGATTGACGCCTACCGGCTGTTGTCCGACGACCTGGTCACCGAAGCGACTTCCCGCGTTCCCCATCCTTGGGCATTTCTGCTCACAGGCCTTGCCGCCCTGCTCTGCCTCGTGGCGGCACTGCGGCTGCGTTAATACCGGCCTGCTGGTTATCCGTGGAAATGCATTATCTTTGTCTGCACAACCTGTAAACACCATGGCAGACGAGACCATCATCTTCTCGATGAACGGGGTCGGGAAAATCCTCCCGAACAACAACCGTGTCATCCTCAAGGACATCTACCTTTCCTTTTTCTACGGTGCCAAGATCGGCATCATCGGTCTGAACGGCTCCGGCAAATCCACCCTCCTCAAGATCATCGCCGGCGTGGAGAAATCCTACCGGGGAGAAGTGGTCTGGGCACCGGGCTATTCCGTCGGCTACCTGGAGCAGGAGCCGCAGATGGACCCCGACAAGACCGTGCTGGAGGTCGTCCGGGAAGGCGTGCAGCCTGTGATGGACCTGCTGCAGGAGTACAACGACATCTCCCTGAAGTTCATGGAGCCGATGGACGACAACGCGATGAACAAGCTCATCGAACGGCAGGGGGAACTCACCGAGCAGATCGAACACGTCGGCGGCTGGGAGATCGACTCCAAACTGGAAATGGCCATGGACGCCCTCCAGTGCCCGCCTTCGGACACCATCGTGAAAAACCTTTCCGGCGGCGAGCGTCGCCGCGTCGCCCTCTGCCGCCTGCTGCTGCAGGAACCGGACGTCCTCCTGCTGGACGAACCCACCAACCATCTCGACACGGAGAGCATCCAGTGGCTGG
>CABTXO010000146.1 GCA_902488725.1 uncultured Bacteroidales bacterium | reverse complement strand
CCTGCGGAATCGCCCTCGACCAGGAAGATTTCGCATACCTCGGGGTTGCGCTCGGAACAGTCGGCCAGTTTGCCTGGCATGCCGGCACCGGTCATGGCTGTCTTGCGCTGCACCATCTCGCGGGCCTTTCGTGCGGCGTTGCGCGCCGTCGCCGCCAACACGATCTTCTCGATGATCGTCTTCGCTTCCCGGGGATGTTCCTCCAAGTATTGGTCCATCGCCGCGGAAGTGGCCTGCGAAACCGCTGAAGTCGCCTCCGGGTTGCCAAGTTTCGTTTTGGTCTGTCCCTCGAACTGTGGCTCGGCCACCTTGACCGAAACCACCGCCGTCAGTCCTTCCCGGAAATCTTCCGGAGCCAGGTCCCCCTTGAATTTCGCCAGCAGGTTGTTCTGGTCGGCGTAGTTGCGCAGCGAACGGGAAAGCCCCATCTTGAAGCCCTGGAGATGCGTGCCGCCTTCGATAGTGTTGATGTTGTTGACGTAGGAATAAATCTTCTCGGAGAATCCCGTGTTGTAACTCAGTGCGATGTCGATCGGGAGGATCTTGTCGTTCTGGGCGCAGACGGCCTCCGGGATGAGCTGCGATGCCCCCGCATCCAGATATTCGATGAATTCCTTCAGTCCCTCCCTGGAGAAGAAAGTCTCCGAAGGCTTGATCTTCCGGCCGGTCGGCTTCTTGTCCCCCTGCGCGTCGAGTACATATTCATCCACCAGCCGTTCGGGGCGGTCGTCGGTCAGCACGATCTTGAGGCCCTTGTTCAGGTAGGAAAGTTCGCGCATGCGGGCGGAGAGGGTGTCGTACTTGTACACGATGGACTGCACGAAGATCGAGGGATCCGGATGGAAGGTGATGATGGTGCCCGTGTCGTTGCAGGTTCCCACCACTTCTACAGGGCCCAGCGGTTTGCCCTTTGAATATTTCTGTACGAAGATTTTGCCTTCGCGGTGGACTTCCGCCACCAGGGAGTCGGAAAGGGCATTGACGCAGGACACGCCCACGCCGTGCAGACCGCCGGAGACTTTGTAGGAATTCTTGTTGAACTTGCCGCCTGCATGCAGGACCGTCATCACGACCTCCAGCGCGGAGCGGTGCTCCTTGGGGTGCATGCCGGTCGGAATGCCGCGGCCGTTGTCGGCCACGCGGATGGAGTTGTCTTCCAGGATCGTGACGCTGATTTCGTCGCAGAATCCGGCCATGGCCTCGTCGATGCCGTTGTCCACCACCTCATAGACCAGGTGGTGCAGACCGCGTTCCCCGACGTCGCCGATGTACATGGACGGCCGCTTGCGTACGGCCTCGAGCCCCTCCAAAACCTGAATGCTGCTGGCGGAATACAGTTCTTCCGCCTTCTTCATCGCATCGTTTTCAATCATACAACTATCTTAGGTTTCTCTATTGTTCGTTTCTGTTTTCCCTTGCGCGACAAGGTTTCCATTAATCTTACAAATGTACGAAAATTTCTACAAATTCAGTGTAATTCCGGCCGTGAACCACGGGCCGCTTTCCGCATACAGCGGGTTGCGCTGGATGGCCATGTTCAACAGATTCCCGGTTTTCGCGTAGATTCCGAACTTCCGGGTGATCCAGTAGCCTCCGAACAGTCCCGGATCCACGTAGCCGGGAATTTTCCAAGTCTGTTCCGGACGGCTCTTCGTCTCTCGCCCGGTCGCCGCTTCCACGTCGAGGCCGAGATAGATCCGGGGATTGAAACTGTAGACGGCATGTAGATTTCCCGAGAAAGCGGGGAGGGCAAGGCAGAGGTTGCAGTCCCGTCCCGCCCCCGGATCTTCCGGCAGTTCGAACAGGGTGTTGCGGTAATGCACGCCTGCATCGAGGGTGAATTTGCGGGACTTCCAGCCGAGCAGCAGGTCGGCGTAGTACAGGCTGTAATCAGCATAGCACACGCTCGGAGCAGAGCGGTCCGGAAGCGCGCCTGCCCCCTTGCGGATCCGCACGCCGTCGACCAGGCCGTTTGAATAGACCGCTCCGCCCGCCCGCAGGTCGAACTGGAGGCGGGAAGCGATGCCGCCCCGGAATCCAATCCGGGCGTTGACGCGTTCAATCCCGTTGTCGATCAGCGGATTGGTCCCCCAGGCGAAATACGGGGACAGGTGATGGTTCGCAGCGATGAGCGCCGCATAAGGATTCTGGCTGCTGCCGCCCGTCAAATCCGCATACAGCTGGAGATGCTCCCGGAAGACTAGCAGGGAGGCATGGATGTCCGGGTAGATGGTCCTGCCCTTTTTCTGGCTGATGGCGAGGAAGCCGGCGGAATCCTGCTGATTTCCCCTCACCAGTCCTTCGATCCGGAGCCCCAGGCTCAGGTCCATGGGCCCTTTCCGGAACTGGTAGTGCGGCATCGCGGCGATGCGGCCGAAACTTCCCTTGAAAAGATTTCCGTAGGAATAGGTCGAGCCTTCGAAACCGACCAGGAAGCGGTGCGTGTCATCCAGCACCGGGCCCGCTTCCCCCTCCAGGATGACATAGCTTTCGTTGAGCCGGTGCTTGCCGGGATTCAGCTGCGGATCCGGGAACGGAAGCCCCCCCACCTGCAGGTCGTCGTTGGCGAAGCGGCCGGAAAGGCCCGCGTCGTACAGGAAAAAGGTGCCCTGATTCCCCTTGCTGCTGACCCGCAGATTGAAGTCCGCGGCATTGTAGGAGCGCTTTGCAAGGGTGTCTTTCGTGGCCAGGCCGTAATAGCCGACTCCGAAGGAAAAGAGGGTCTTGTCCCAGTTCACACGCCCGTCGAATCCGGCGGTCGTCAGCAGGTCATACCCCTTGTACAGTTCCCCTGACTTTCCGAACATGCATCCGTCCGGAGTGCCTTCCTCCCGTTTCGGCGCAAGCTTGTGGTAATTGCCGAGGAAGGAGCGATGGGTGGCGTAGATGCTGTACTGGAAGCGGCCGGTCATGTCGGGGCTGAACACGAATTCCAGTTCGGGATGCAGCGGGTAACCCGCCCCGGCCTTCAGGTACAGGGTCCTGCCCCGCCAGGCATCCTTCCCGGGCTGCATGTCCAGCATATAGGGCTTGAAGTTGTAGGAGCCGCCGTAGCGGGCGTCGAAGACTTCGTAGTTGAAATCCAGATCGAAGCGCATCAGGGAATCGGGAATGTTCATCCCGATCCCGGGCTTGTGTACATCGGATGGCTTGACTTGGTAGGCGTTCGTCACTTCGACGGTCGGATTGAAGTTCTGACCGAACACGGCCGGAGTCGCGATCACGAAGGACAGTGCACTGAAAATCAGATGGTTCTTTTTCATTTCTCGTTCATCAAGTTCTGCAGTTTGCCAAGACGCATCCTGACATTGTCAAGCACGTCGTCGTTCGTTCCGGACGGCTGGTAGCCGTTCAGGATGCTTTCGAAGGTCGCCTTCGCCTGGGTGAAATTGTCCCGGTCGGCGAATGCGTCTCCCAGTACGATGAAGGCCTTGGCCAGCCAGTAGGACTGTCCGGAAGCCGACTCGGAGAAACTGTAGACCTTCTTCTCCACCTCCTCGTACCGCCCCTGGTCGTAGGCATCCTGGATCAGCATGTAGGCCGCTTCAGCCCCCTCGTCCGTCGCAGGCTTGGCGGCCAGCTGGCGGAAGAGTTCGAAAGCCTTGTCCCGTTCTCCCAGCGACAGGCTCGATTTCGCGCCGAGGTAGTCCGCCTCCCGGAGTTCGTCCGGAATGCTCTTCGGATCCGCCTTGACCTTCGCGGCGGCGGAGACGGCGGAAGCATAGTCCTGCGCCCGGAAGGCGGAACGCATCATGCCCAGACGTGCCGCATGCTTGTTGTGCTCGATGCGGGCGGTCTGCAGCAGGGAGGTATAGCCTCCGTAGGCGTCCTTGAAATGCTCGAGTTCGTAGGAAAGCCGTGCAAAATTCAGCATGGCGACTTCCGCGAAAGAAGTGTTCCCGTCCCGGTCGATCGCCTTCCGGTACGCATCGCACGCCTGTTCTTTCTTGCCCAGGTTCCGGTAGCATTCCGCGATGTAGAAGTCCGCTTGTCCGGATTTGCTCCCCTTCGGGTAACGCTCCAGATAGTTCTGGAGGGAGGCGAGCGCCTTGTTGTAGTTCTCGGTCAGGAAGAGCTGCTCGGCGGCGTTGAAGTACATCTCTTCTTTCTCGCCGGCGGTCTTCCCCTTGTCGGCGCCGACCGTTTCCGCATAGTCCAGGTATTCGTCGGTACGGCCTTCGGCCTGGTAGATCGACTCGATGGCCAGAAGGGCGTTCTCCGAATATTCCGTTCCGGGCATTTCCTGCACGACCTGCTTGTAATAGCCGAGGGCCTGGTTGAATTCGGACATGTTCCGGGAGATCATGCCGAGTTCGATGAGGGAGCGGGCGACCATGGACTTGTCCGGCGTGGTAGTGCTCAACTTCCGGAAGCAGTCCATGGCTTCGTCGTTGCGGTCCACCGCCACGTAGGCCCGTCCCAGTTCGTACAAGGCTTCGGGGTACCAGGCGGCGGAGGGATCGGCGTTGCGGGCTGGAAGCAGGGCCTGGACCTTCTTGTCCTTGGCACCCGTCAGACCGTATGCGACGCCTGCGCGGAGGAACGGATACAGGTTGTCCGAATAGTCGAACCGCCGCGTCGCGGCTTCATATTCCTGAATGGCGGTCGGATAGTCCTTGCGGAAGAAATCGCAATCCGCGCGCCGCATGGCGGCATCCTTCCCCTGCAGGGGGTCCTTCGCCTGCAGGTACTGGTCGAACCATTTGGCCGCATTGTCGTAGTCTTCCAGCCGGAAATAACTGTAGGCGAGGTCGAAGGGGATCAGGCTCCCCTCTTCCTTCCCGTCGAGGGCGGAGATGTTGTACAGGTCCTTGAAGGTCTCGACGGCAGACTGGAATTGGTCGCTCCGGTAGTAGGATTGCCCCAGCCAGTAGCGTGCCAGCTGGTTGAACGTGTTCCGCCGGTCGGAATAATAGGCGGCCGCCTTCAGGCATGGGATGGCGTCCCGCCAGGACCCGTTCCGGATCAACTGATGGGCGCGCAGATAATTGGCACGCATGTAGTTGGCCTTCTGGTTGTCGTCCAGCAGGTCGATGTTGCTGTAGGCGTCGACGGCCCCGGCATAGTCGTGGTTGTACAGGGACGACAGGGCGCGGTAGCTGTAGATTCGGTCTCCCTTCTTCTTGTCGGAATATTTTGCCAGATAGGCATCGAAGACGGAGGGATTGTGGTTCAGGTCGAAGGACAGTTTGGCATAGTTGAAATGCGCATCCTCCTGGATGTCGGGG
>CABTXO010000145.1 GCA_902488725.1 uncultured Bacteroidales bacterium | reverse complement strand
ATGAAGATGCTGTCCACCATGTTGTACAAAGAAGACGCAGTCATGGCGATGATGCCGGGGACTGCGTATTTCTTCAGCAAAGTTCCGACGCTCAGGGTCCCGAGCTCGGTGGGAGCGGACTGCGACGGCGCCATGTCCCTACTTCGGCTTGTCCACGAGCTCGATCTCGAAGACGATCGGTGCGAAGGGCGGAATGGTGTTGCCGATGCCCGAATAGGAATAGCCCCGCACGGAGTAGAACGCACAGACGCCCTTCTCGTACCGCTTCATCCGGGAGAGGCAGTAGGAGAAGCCCTCCACGAGGGGGTTGTCCGTGGCATTCTCGCCGGTACTCATCGTGATCTCGGTGTAGGTCTGGTTCAGCTTGATTTTAACGGGTGCATACTTCTTTTTGGCCGAGTGGAGGCCGTACATTTTGGCGGTGTCTCCGACCGTCGTGTCGAAGACCTGTCCGTTCAGCAGTCTGCCCGTGTAGTTGATGTAGATGCTGGTGTCCCGCGGCAGGGTGGTCGTGTCGGAAGGAGCCTTCAGCTGCCGGTAGTAATAGCCGTAACGGGTCGAATCGACCCCGGCCAGATGTCCGGCGACATACCGCTTGAGGGTGTCGATCTCCCATTGGGTGATGTCGGAGGTCTTGTCGTCGAGGGTGATGGTGTAGACTGCCGCATCGCCGCTTTTGTTCCGCAGGTACTCGTCGGCGGTCCGATAGTCGGCGATAACGTTCAGCCAGCCCGGGACGATGGCGGTCCGGGTGCCTCCGACACGCATTCCCTTGATTGTCTCGAGCAGGCCGGTCGGCGTGCCGGACCGGTCGTTGAGCAGGGCCTTCGAGCCGTAGTAATTTGCCTCCGAATAGGTGCCGAGCTGCTGGGCGATCTTCTTCTCGTTCGTTCCCGTGATCGTCCCTTTCAGGTCACGGGTCGTGTAGGAGACAAAGAGATAGGTGTCATTGTCCCCGACCGTCGTCCCTGTTCCGGGGCGGTCGTCCAGGATGTAGATGCCGAGCCCCGTCGGCTTTGCCGTCGGGTGGTTGACGCTCAGCCAGGCGTCGAATGCGCGTTTGGCGGCTTCGTTCAGCGGTGCAGATTCCTGCTTCGCACAGGCCGCCGCCACCATCAGCAGGGCGGCCAGGAGGCAGCATACGGGAATCTTGTGTTTGTGTATATTCATAAAATTCAACTTATTCATTGCTGACGCTTTGTATCCACAAATGATAGGCCAAGGCCGAATTGGCAGGGATCGGACCGAACTTCCTGTTCCGGGGGAAGGCATGTTTCCCGCTGAACAGCACGTAACATTCCTCGCCCGCCCGCACGCCGGCCAGCCCGTTGCGGAGACCTTCAATCAGCGTGTCGTCCGCCAGCTGCACGGTCGAGATCGCGAAGTGCGTGGTGTCGGAAAGGTTCCATTTCACCGATTTCGCGAAGACATCGTAATTGGTCACGAACAGTGCGTCCGGGGAGAGAGCCCTCCCGGTGATGGAATAGCCTGCATAATAAAAGGATACGGCTCCGTCCGCCGACAGGCTGTCGCCCTGGCCGGCCACGATGGTGATGCGGGTGGAACCTGCCTGGTAGCGGACCTTCACGGTCGGGTCCGCCTTGACGAATCTGTCCACGATGGCTGCGATGTTCTCTTCCTGCCGTCCATAGGCGGCATCCAGTTCCTTGTTGCAGGAAGCCGCCAGTCCCAGCACGAAAAGGGCCGCAAACAATATGTCGGCCGGGCTCCTCATGGCTTGAAAAATTGTTCACTTACCTTCAAGATGTATGCCTCGGCATCTTGTGCGGCCGGAATGTCTCCGGGAAAGAAGAGTTTCCCCCCTGCGGCCTGTTCATGTCCGCCCCCGTGGAACCAGGCCATGGCGCAGGCATTGGCGGACACGCCTTTCTTCGAACGCGCGGACACTCGGAAATGTCCGTCATCCTCTTTCAGAAACAAGGACAAGCGCACCTTTCCGATTTCCAGCGGCAGGTTCACGAAGCCCTCGGACTCTCCTTCCCGCATGTCGAAGCGCTGCTGTTCCGCATGGGTCAGAATCATATAGGCGAGGCCGGACGGGGTGATGCGAAGCTTTTCGTACAGCAGGAAGCCCATGAGGCGGAGCCGGTTCTCCCGGTAGCTGTTGTAGAGCTCGGCCAGCACGGCATCCCGGTCTACACCGGCGGACAGCAGTTCCGAGGCCATCTGCAGCGTACCGGGAAACACGGAATTCGCAAAATTGTTCGTGTCGGTGGTCATGCCTGTCAGAAGGGCCCGCAGGCTGACCGGCGGGAGTTTCGACACGTCCCCGCCGATGTCCGCCATGTCTTTCAAAATCCAGAACAGCAGTTCGGAGGTAGACGAGATGTCGGGCAGGGAGAATGTCAGCGCGAAAGCGGCCGTGTCGGGATTCAGGTGGTGGTCGATCAGGACCTTGGGAACGTCGGAAGCGCGGAGCGCGCGCTCCATCCCTTCCGTCCGGCTGAGAGCGTTGAAATCTTGGCAGAGGATCAAGTCGGATCCGGACAGGCGGGCATCCGCTTCGGCCCGCTGCCGGTCGTACACGAGCAGGTCCGCCGGGTCTTCCGCCGCTGTCAGGAAGGAAATCGTATCGGGGACGGGGTCCGGGACGATCAGTTTCACATCCTTGCCGCGCCGCTCCTTCAGGTAATGCAGCATGGCAATTCCGCTCCCGATAGCGTCCCCGTCGGGGTGCGTGTGCGCGATCAGCGTGACCACGCCGGCTTTTTCGATCATCCCGTCCAGTTCCGGGACCCGTTCCAGACACTTCGGTTTCATATTTCCGGGTTTCTCTCCATGCTTGGTGCATGCAAAATTACAAATATTATATTGCATTTCATAAATCAATTTTCTAACTTTGTCTAGAATTGGCGGAAGGTCAATCACACGGGTATCGCATATCTAAAAAACTGAATAATGAACAAGACACTGAAAACGATTCTTTCCATCGTACTTGCACTGGTCTGCTGTGGCCTCGTCTATCTCATCTATGATGGAATCATGCAGCCTGTACGTTTCGAAAAGCTGGAAGGGCAACACAAGAACGTGGCTGTCCAGCAGTTGAAGGACATTCGCGATCTGCAGATCGCCTTCAGGGGGGAAACCGGTAAATTCACGGCTTCTTTCGACACCCTCAAGCAGTTCTACAGGAACGGCAAGATGACCGTGCCCCTGCAGGTGGGCTCCCAGGATGATTCCCTCGCCGTCGCGCACACCAAAGAAGTGAGGCGCGCGAACAAGGGCATCGACGATGCCGGTCTGTACAAACTGTACCTCGCCGGCGAGAAGAATCTGGTGTTCTCGGTTCAGAACAAGATCAACGTAAAGGACACCCTGTTCCACAACCGTCCGGAATTCAACATCGACAAGATCGACGAAATTCCGTTCTCCGGTGGCGACAAGGTCGAAATGAGCGCGATCGTCAAGAAGGTCTCGGGTGTCGACGTGCCCCTTTTCGAGGCCAAGATCCCCTTCAAGTCCCTCCTGAAGGATCTTGATGCGGATTACCACCAGAACATCGTGAACCTGGTCGCTGCGAAGAATGACATTGACCAGTATCCCGGCTGGCAGGTCGGGAGTATTTCCGTCCCGAACAACAACGCCGGTAACTGGGAGTAACCGTTCCGATGATTCCGAAAGTCGCCCTCGTCCCATCTGCCTTTTTCAACCCTGACCGTCTCAGGCAATCTCTCTCCGAGGTTGTGGCGTTGGATGAGGGCGAACTCGTTTCCTGTGTCGATGTCCCTGCTTTCGACGCCAAACTGCTCTATGTCCGGCCGGCGGAAGGGGATGTCTATCCGGAACTGTTCTATCTCCTGCAGCAGCTGCAGGATTGCCGTGACTACAACAAAATCGCAGCGGCCTACTGCGACGGCTTTCTGCACCTTGCCGTCGCGCAGGGCAGGAACCTGCTGCTGGCCAATGTCTTCCGGGCGCCGGACTTCACCACCGCTGAATATTACATATTCCTTGTGCTCAAGAAGCTGCAGCTCAACCCGGAAGTCTCCGGGATTACGTTCCGGACTCCGCTCTCCGATGAGGAGACCCTTTCCCTGTACCGCTACTTCAAATCCGTGGATCAGGCATGAGGATCATCGGCGGACGCCTCAAAGGCAGGACCATCCAGCCTCCTTTCGGCTATTCTGCGCGTCCGACTACGGATTTCGCCCGGGAAGGCTTGTTCAATGTCCTGGACAGTGAATATGAATTCGCGGACCTGAAAGTCCTTGATCTGTTCGGGGGTACGGGTGCAGTGGCTTTTGAATTCGCCTCCCGCGGGGCCGGGCGGGTCTATTCCGTGGAAATGTCCCGGGAGAACGCCTCCTTCATCAAGACGGAGGCACACCGGCTCGGACTCGACAACGTGACCATGGTCCGGGACAATGTCTTTGACTTTCTGCCCCTCTGCCGGGAGCGCTTCGACCTGGTTTTTGCCGATCCGCCCTATGCGCTCGAAGGCCTGGAAACCTTGCCGGACCGGATCTTCGCCCAGGACATCCTGGTCCCGGGCAATTATTTCATTCTGGAGCACGGCGATGAGCACAGTTTTGCCGCGCATCCCTTTTTCGTCAAGGAAAAACGCTACGGAAGGGTTCACTTCTCCTTCTTCTCCCGCACCTGACCGGAGACCCGCTGTTCATACAGCTCCCAGGAGTTGACTAGATTCTGGAAGATGCTGTACAGACCGCCGGCAACGGAAGTCACCGGGGTCATGAAGGAGTAGCCCAGCCAGATGAGGAAGCCGGTGTTCTTCTGTCCGAGCACTTGCCCGGAAGTGATGCTTTCGGCATGTCCGTAGGGTTTCCCGGCTTTCCGTCCGACAAAGAACAGGAACAGGGTGCAGAGCAGGGCGACCCCGGCGATCAGCAGCGCTGCCATGATCGAAATGCCGCTGTTCACGAGCGCGCGGGTGGCCAGGTAGAGGGCGAGTGTCAGGCTGAGGCCCCACAGGTAGAACGCCCAGTGGGTGTAGTGCATCAGGAAGACCTGCACCTTGTGCATCGTGTAGCGGATGATCCAGGCGGCGGCCAGCGGAAGGATCAGCAGCGGAAAGACTTGCCGGCAGATGCCGAAGAAATTTTGCCCGAAGCTCATGCCTTCCGTCGGGTTGAGCATCGGGATCAGCAGCGGGATCAGCACGGCTGCCAGACAGTTCGCCAGCACCAGATAGGTGACGGAAGTGGCAAGGTTGCCGCCCAGTTTGGACAGGTTGTCTGCGACATACCACTTGCTCGCCTCGCGGATGTTGTCGT
>CABTXO010000144.1 GCA_902488725.1 uncultured Bacteroidales bacterium | reverse complement strand
CCACAGATGTATGACATGCCCGTCATACGCAAAAAGAAGCCGGCCCTCAGGGTCGGCTTCTTCCGGTATGCTTGAATCGGAATTACTTCACGATCACGATTCTGTTCTCGGCGGGAACCGGGGACTCGGCGATGCCGCCCAGAGCCTCGACAGTCACGTTCTCGGGAGCAAGACCGAACTTCTTGACAAGCAGATTCTTGACATATTCGGCACGCTTCTCGGAAAGTTTCTGGTTGAAAGCGGGGGTTCCGGTAGCGCTGTCGGCGGCGCCGGTCACTTTCACCTTGCTGTCCGGAGTGAGGTTCGCATTGGCGTAGATGGCCAGATGAGACTGCTCGCGCTTGGTCAGGCGGGACTTGCCGAGGTCGAAGAAGAGAGTCATCGGCATGGCCACGGTCTTGTCGATGTAGACGGTCTCGGGCTTGCGGTTCTCAAGCTCGGAGATGCGGTTCTTCAGCTGTCCGTTCTCCTTTTCCTTGTCGGAGAGTTTGGTCTTCAGTCCGTTGTAGTCAGCCTCGGTGAAAGGAAGCGAGGAGAGAACGGGAACGAAAGAGGAGAGGCGGCTGAAGTTCGTGCGGCCGAGATTGAAGATCAAGCCGGCGGTCACGGACGGAAGCATGGCGAAACGATGGCCGCGCTGGTGCGTGCCGAGAATCTCATCCCTGGCAATCATCCCGGACAGGTCGACGAAGAGGTCGACATGGTTGCCCAGGCGGAAGTCGTTGATGAGACCGACACCGGCACCATATTCGTTGTCCCTGCGCTCTGCACCCTTCACGGCAGGAGTGCCGGAAGCGAGGAGGTAGCCGAAATGCATGTAAGGAATGAAGTCCCAGAAACGAGTCTCCTTGTAACCGCTGAAAGCGTTGGAGATGTTCCAAAGTACATCACCGTGGATGTAAGTCTGGGTAAACTCATTCTTTACAAAAGCGGATGTCAAGTACTTCGTGTCGGGATCGAAAGAGTTCTTGAATCCTTTCCAACCCAGACGAAAACCGACGGAAGGAGTGAACCACTTGCCGATGTTGACATCGGTGGCGATACCGCCGAAAGGCTTGAATTTGATGTCACCGTCCCGGACGGTGTTCAGACCGGCGCCGAGTCCGATGAACCAGTTGTCTCCGAAACGGTTGGTCAGATACGGTCCGCGGACGATGTTGCCATTCTCGTCTCGGTTGCTGTTCTGCATCGCACTCTCGGGATAAGAGACGCGTGCCAACTTGCCGTTCAGGTCATAATTGTTCTCCTGAGCGTTCACCTCGAAAGAAAAGCAGAGAAGGGTTGCAAAGGCAACAGCTCCAAAGGTTCTGATTCTTTTCATTTTCAGTAAAATTAGAAATTAAAAAATAAGTAGTCAACACTTTTTTTTATCCAGTATCATGGTGTACAACAATGCACGACACACGACTACTGATTACAAAGATATTAAAAAAACTTCAATCGCAAAATTTTCGACCGAAAGTTGCATATTTGTAACAATTCTCGCATTTCTCGAAGAGGTTGCCTATCTTTGTCATTGCTATGAAGTTCAGGCTTGCATCCACCTACCGGCCTTCCGGTGACCAGCCGGAAGCGATCGCCCAGCTGAGCCGGGCACTCTCGCAAGGCGTGGGCGACGTCACCCTCCTGGGAGTGACCGGATCCGGAAAGACATTCACCATGGCCAACGTCATCCGGAACCTCCAGCGCCCCGCTCTGGTGTTGAGCCACAACAAGACCCTTGCGGCACAGCTCTACGGGGAGTTCAAGTCCTTCTTCCCCGAGAATGCCGTGGAATATTTCGTCTCCTACTACGACTACTACCAGCCCGAGGCCTACCTCCCGATCACGGACACCTACATCGAAAAAGACCTCAGCATCAACGACCAGATCGACAAATTGCGGCTGAGCGCCGCCTCCGCCCTGATGGCGGGCCGAAGGGACGTGATCGTCGTGTCCAGCGTGTCCTGCCTCTACGGCATCGGCAACCCGGAGGACTTCCACGCGCAGTCCATCGTCGTGAAGCGCAGGGAGCGCAGGAGCCTGACCCGCCTGCTCTACCATCTCGTGGACGCGAACTACAGCCGGACGGAAGTGGATTTCAAGCGCGGGACTTTCCGCGTGCGCGGGGATTCCGTGGACGTGTTCCTGGGTGGCTCCGACGAGGCGGTCCACATCGAATTCTTCGGCGACGAAATCGACGCACTGTCGATCATCGACCCGATCACGGGGGCCCGTCTGGAGGATGTGGAGGAAGTGCCGATCTTCCCGGCCACGAACTTCGTCACGACCCGCGAGCGGAGTATCAAGGCCGTGAGCCTGATCCAGGACGACCTGAAGAAACAGGTCGACTACTACAACGAAATCGGCAAGGGGCTGGAAGCCAAACGCCTGCAGCAGCGGGTGGAGAACGACCTGGAGATGATCAAGGAGATGGGCTACTGCCCCGGCATCGAGAACTATTCCCGCTACCTGGACGGCCGTCAGCCCGGCCAGCGCCCGTTCTGCCTCATCGACTACTTCCCGAAGGACTTCATCACCTTCATCGACGAGAGCCATGTCACGATTCCCCAGATCCGGGCGATGTACGGCGGGGACCACTCCCGCAAGTCCGTCCTCATTGAATATGGCTTCCGCCTGCCTGCGGCGGCGGACAACCGCCCCCTGACCTTCGACGAGTTCAACGAAATCACCGGGCAGAAGGTCTATGTCAGCGCCACCCCGGCCGACTATGAACTGGAGCGTTCGGAAGGACTGGTCGTGGAGCAGGTGGTCCGCCCGACCGGCCTGCTGGACCCGCCCATCGAGGTCCGGCCCACGAAAAACCAGGTGGACGACCTGGTGGAGGAAATCCGGAAGCGGGCGGAACGGGACGAGCGGGTGCTCGTGACCACGCTCACGAAGCGGATGGCGGAAGAACTGACCGACTACCTGGACAAGGTCGGCATCCGGGTACGCTACATCCATTCCGACGTGGACACTTCGGAACGCGTGGAGATCATCGAGGATTTCAAGAACGGCCTCTTCGACGTGCTCGTGGGCGTGAACCTGCTGCGGGAAGGGCTGGACATCCCCACGGTCTCCCTGGTCGCCATTCTGGACGCGGACAAGGAAGGATTCCTGCGCTCCGGCCGGGCGCTGACCCAGACGGCCGGCCGCGCAGCCCGCAACGTGAACGGCCTGGTCATCATGTACGCCGACACGATCACCGACTCCATGGAGGAGACCATCCGCGAAACCGACCGGCGACGGACCAAACAGATGGAGTACAACCAACTCCACCACCTCACGCCGACCCAGGTCGAGGTGAAGCAGAACGTGCTGGTGTCCGAGCTCTACGGAACGGCGGAAAAACCGGTCAATTCCCGGACCAAGAACGGCCCCGGCGGCCGCATCAGCGCCCCCGACTCCGTGTCCGGACCCACCTATATTCCCAATCCGTCCGAACTCGGCCGGGGGACGGTCTCGGTCGGACTGGGACACGACTCCCGCCGCGACGGCAAGTCCGCCTACGTGGACGGCTACGTGACCGCCGACCTGGCGGCCGTGCTGCAGGATCCGGTGATCCGCGCCATGTCCCGGTCGCAGATTGAAAAGACGGTTGCGGAAGACAGGCGCCGGATGGAAAAGTCCGCCGCCGACCTGGACTTCAGCCAGGCCGCCAAATTCCGCGACGAAATGTGGGCGCTGCAGGAATATCTCAAAGTCTGGAAGGACCGGTAGCCGCTACTGCCGGGCGACCTTGGCCACGTGCTTGAGCACCTTGATCTGGGAAATCACCTTGTCCAGCTCCATGTTGGAGGGTACGGACAGGCGCAGGGAGATCTCGTAGGTGCCGTTCCGGCAGTTTTCAGCGACGTTGAAGCCCCGCAACGAAGCCTGGAAGTTGTTGACGACGTCGGTAATCCGCCCGATTACGGAGGCTTCCATCGCAGCGATGATCTTCAAAGACACCTGGAAACTGCCGCCCGCCGGGCTCTCCGCCCAGCGGACTTTCTGGATCCGGTACGGGTAGGTCTCGATGAGCCGGGCGGCGTTCGGACAGGAAATCCGGTGGATCTTGATCCCTTCGGTCCGCGTCACGAAACCGAACACGTCGTCCCCGAAAACCGGGTGGCAGCATTTCGCCATCTTGTAGTCCAGCCCTTTCAGGTCCCGGGCGTTCAGCACGAGGATGTCGTCCGAGAAACGGCCGGTCTTCCAGGCGGAGGTGCGCGCCTCCAGCTTTACCGACTCGGCGGCCCGGGCGGTCTCGACGGCCTCCGCCTGAATCCGGTCGTGGTCCTGAATGAAGGTCTTGACTTCATTGAGGTCGACGCCTGCGTCTGCAACGGCAGCCAGGAAGGAATTGACGGTCGTGTAGCCCCGCTTCTTCATGAAGGCCCACATCCAGTCGTCCGGCAGTTCGAGTTTCCAGTTCTTCAACCGCCGCAGCAGCATTTCGCGGCCTTCCGCCGCCTTTTTATATTCTTCTTCGTTGAGTTCCTGCCGGATCTTGCTGCGCGCCTTGGAAGTCACCACGTAGTTCAGCCAGTCGGAGGAGGGCCGCTGGTTCTTCCCGGACATGATCTCCACCACATCCCCCGTCTGCAGCCTTTCCCGGATCGACACGGCCTTCCCGTTGACCCGTCCGCCCGTGCAGCGCGTTCCCAGTCCGGAATGAATATGGAAGGCAAAGTCGAGGACGGAGGATCCGGCGGGCAGGATCCGCAGTTCCCCGGTCGGAGTGAACACAAAGATCTCCTTGGAAGGCGGCTGCGGCAGGTCCTCCGCGCTGACGGCCTGGGGATGCTCCAGGTTGTACCGCACGGAGGAGAGCCACTTGTCGAGGTTCTCTTCGTGCTGGATGCCTTTGTAGGCCCAGTGTGAAGCCTGGCCGTTCTCGGCCTCCTGATCCATCCGCCGGGTCCGGATCTGGACCTCCACCGACACGCCCTGCCTGTTCTTCACGGTGATGTGGAGCGACTCGTAGCCGTTCGGCTTGGGGGTCGTCACCCAGTCCCGCAGACGGGCCGTGTCGGGCTCATATTCCTCGGTCACCCGGGAATAGACCTTCCAGCAGAGGTCCTTCTCGACCTTCGGGTCCTCCTCGCAGTCGATGATGAAACGGATGGCGAACACGTCGTAGACCCCCTCGAACGGTACCTTCTGCCGCTGCATCTTGCGCCAGATCGAATAGGCCGCCTTGGTGCGGACCTTCAGCTTGTACCGGATGCCGTCGTCGGAAAGTTCCTGCTTCAGCGGTTCCACGAATTCCTGCGTGAGCCGTTCGCGGTCCT
>CABTXO010000143.1 GCA_902488725.1 uncultured Bacteroidales bacterium | reverse complement strand
CCGTGTCTGCCGGAACCAGCGCATCCACCTTCACAAGGTCTTCAGGGGCCTTGCCCGGCGGGGACAGTGCTCCATGGGCTGGTTCTACGGCTTCAAGCTGCATCTGATCTGCAACGAGAAGGGAGGCTTGTTGAACTTCATGCTCACGCCCGGAAACGTCGACGACCGGGAGCCGCTACCCGATACCATCCGTCTGCTTTCAGCATGTCGATGACTTCGTGAACTTTATTCTCCTCATATCTCCCCTCCTTGGCTATATGAAGATATAAATTATTTTATCAACATCCAAATTATTTACGAATCTTCCCGGGGCAGCGGCAGCCGGGGGGCTTGTTGCGGCTTTCGCGGATTCTGCGTACCTTTCGGAAAACTCTTGCAAAATGACTTTTCTGCAACTGCTGGGCAACCTCATCTGGATTTTGTTGGGCGGACTGGTTGCGGCGATTGAATATTTCCTCGCCGGCCTGCTGCTGTGCATCACCATCGTGGGGATTCCGTTCGGGCTGCAGTGTTTCAAGATCGCAGCTGTCATCCTCGCCCCGTTCGGCGCCAGCATCGACAAGGATCCGAACGCCGTCGTGCCGTTGAACTGCCTGATGAACCTGCTCTGGCTGATACCGGGCATCCTGATCTCCCTGACGCACCTGGCCGCCGGCATCGGCTGCTGCATCACCATCATCGGCATTCCCTTCGGCCTGATGCACTTCAAGCTCATCAAGATCGCTTTCTCGCCCTTCGGCCGCATCGTTCACCGCTGAGAGCGCAAAGCCTTCCACGCAGGACGAAATCCTTCAGACTGTATTGACTTCATGAATATTGCGATCTACGTAAGCGTCGGCTTCAACTACAAAGAAGGAGGCATTCAAACGATGTCCCTGCTTGTGTGCGACATATTCAAAAAACTGGGGCATCGGGTCTACTTCATCAGCCGGGCGAAGGAACTGTCCCCCGATTTTACGATCAACGCCGAAGAAGAAGTCTATCTTCCTGATCCGGAGAATGTCTGTTCGGGAAGGAATGCGGAATTTTTCACGCAGTACGTCAGGCACCACCGGATCGACATGATCCTGTGCCAGTTCTATCCGTTCTTCGAGGATTTTGCGACGCTGCCGTATCTGGTTAAAAAAGCGACGGGCGTGAAGGTGCTGTACGAGCTCCACCAAACCCCCAATTACCGTTCCCTGGAAATTCAGGACCTGTCCAGGCCGGTCATGCCAAGTGAACTCACTTTTGTCAAGGAATATAAAAGGATCACCCGGCTGTTGCGGAAGTCCGCCAAACAAAAGCGCAGGAATCAAAAAATGGGGGACGTGCTGAGACGGGTCCATGACATGTCCGATGGCGTCATCTTGCTTTCCGAAAGGTTTGTGGACATCTTTCAGCGGATGACCCGGATCCAAGACAACAACAAGCTGCATGTCATCCACAATCCCTCCATCTACACCCCCGATCAGATCGTCAAAACCGAGAAAAAGAACGTCCTGCTGTACGTCGGCAGGCTGGCCATCACCAAGCGGCCGGACCGGATCCTGCTGATCTGGGCGAAGATCCAACACGACTTTCCGGACTGGACCCTGAAAATCGTGGGGGAGGGAATATGCCGGACCGATCTGGAGTGGCTGATCAAAAAGTTGGATCTGCAGCGATGTTCGCTGGAAGGGCAAAAAGACCCTTTGCCGTATTACCGGGAAGCAAAAATCTTTTTGTTGACCAGTGCGTTCGAGGGATTCCCGATGGTGCTGCTGGAGGCGATGCAGAACGGTGTCGTGCCGGTGGTCTTCAATTCTTTTGCGGCCGTCCATGACCTGATCGATGCGGATGCGCAGACGGGCGTTCTGGTCGATGCGTTTGACATGGATCAATTTGCAGAGAAATTGAGCGCGCTGATGCGCGATGCGGAAAGACTGGAACGCATGTCGGAGGCCGTCAAAGTAAAAGTGGGACAATTCTCTTCTGAACATATTGCCGAAGAATGGCAACAACTGTTGCAACAACTATAAAACGATTGCAGATGAAACGACTCCTTACCCTGCTTTGCCTGCTCGGCTGCCTTGCGGCCGGGGCAAGAGAAAAAGTACAGCGCAATCTGATCCGGAACCGTTATTCCTTCGAGGATGTGAAGGCCGCGCTGGTGATGAACCAGAAATGGGTCCCGTATCCGGCCTATGCGGACAGGACCGGATGGGACCTGTTGACCGGCCCGTTCAAGGCGGGCCTCGTCCGGAACGGAGAGAAATACATGGATTACGAATGGAAGGTGATCAAGGCCACCGACTATCTGGAATATGAGAAGAGCGGGAACCGGACGGTCATGGAAAATCCGCTGGGGCGCAACAACACGGCCATCGCAGCCCTGTTCGCGGCCGAGCTCGCCGAAGGAAAGGGAAGGTTCATCCCGCAGATCGTAAATGGTGTTTTCCATGCCTGCGAAATGACCTCTTGGGCGATTTCCGCCCACCTCGCCAGCCTCTCTTTTTCGCGGCGCTCGCTGCCGGAGAAAGGAGACAACACCCTTGAACTTACGCAGGGAGGGATGGCTCAGCTGTTTTCCTGGATCTACTACTACCTCCGCCCGGAAATGGACAAGCTGCAGCCGGAAATCGGCAAGCGCCTGAAAGCGGAGCTCACCTACCGGGAGCTGGATGCCTACCTGACCCGGGATGACTTCTGGTGGATGGGCCTGAAGGACAACCGGATGCTCAACAATTGGACGCCCTGGTGCAGTTCCAACGCAATCCTCTGTTTCATGTTGATGGAGGACGACAAGGACCGGCTGGCGCAGGCGGTCTGGAAGAGCATCTGCTCCGTGGATGAATATCTGAACTACGTCCAGGGCGACGGCGGCATTGAAGAAGGCCCCTCCTACTGGGGGCATGCGCCCGGAAAGCTGTACGACTACCTCAACGCCCTGTCCATGATTACCGCGGGCAAAGTCAACATCTTCGATGAACCGCAGGTCCGGATGATGGGTGAATACATCGTCCGCTCCTATTCCCTTGCCGGCACTGACCGACAAGCGGCTTTCCGATGTCTGGGGGTCCACCCTCTACCGGATCGTCCTCAAGGCCCGGAAAGCCCCGAAATCCGGCAGGTATGACTATTCCTTCGTCCGGCTGCAGTAACAAGCGTTCCATCGGCCGCACCGTCAGCCGCCGTTGACATTTCCCCTCCGTCCGCACCGGGTCATTGCCGTGCGGCGGCGGTGGCGAAGATTTCCGGGAAGGCTTTCCGGAGGGAGGAGAGGGCGATCTGCCGGAGCGGAATCAGCACGAACGGACGGTCGGCGATGCCCCGGTGCGGCACCACAAGCCGTTCATGCTGAATATGTTCGCATCCATAGAATAGAATATCGATGTCGAGGGTGCGCGAATGGTAGACCCGCCGGCCGCCGGCATCATATTCAGGAGCATCCGTGCGCCCGTGCGCCCGTTCGATGGCTTTCACCTTGTCGAGCAAGGCCAGCCCGGCCGCCTCGGCAGAACCCGCCGGCCGCGGAATCCGGTAGCGTACCGCCCCGTTCAGGAATGTGCCCCCGGCGAAGCCCGCGGGCTCCGTCTCGATGAGCCGGGAAAGTGCCGAATAATGCACCCCCAGCGCCTCGTCCAGCATCCGGAGCCCCCCCGCGATGTTCCCCGCGCGGTCCCCCAGATTGCTCCCCAATGAAAAATAGACGGTCACAAATGCCATGGCAGTCAGTACTGTTACGTTTTCTTCGTGACAACTTTGATGCATCCGCAAAGGTAAAAGATAGACGCAACAATACCAAGCGACGGCGCGTTTGTCTGACCGGCAAATTGTCATAACTTCGGGAAACAAGAACATCCGAGAAACTGAAAATTTTCCCCCCCTTTCTTTTCGCTGTTGCTGTCCGCCGCGCGCCTGCTCATCCATTCCGACGGCAGCAGCGGCTACGAAGTCCTCTTCCACGTCGGCCCGATCGACGGCACCCCCGTAAACTACAACAATTTCTGAAGAATTGAACGGGAGATTCAAAGGTTGTCTCCGGTGCCGGCGGCGGTGTCGACATCGTCCATGCCGAGTTCGAGGCGGGCTTCTTCGCTGAGCATGCTCATGTCCCAGACGGGGTCGAAGGTAAGCTCGATGGTGCATTTCGTGATGCCGGGGACGTCTTCCACGCTGCGCTGCACTTCGCCGATCACTTCGTCGGCCATGGGGCAGTTCGGGGCGGTGAAGGTCATCGTGAGAGAGACCTCATGCTGCTTGTTGATGTTCAGTTCATAGATGAGTCCCAGGTCGTAGATGTTGACCGGGATCTCCGGGTCGTACACCTGTTTGAGCGCCAGCACCACGCTGTCGTAGAGCGGTGCCAGTTCCTTCACGTCTTCGGCGGTCAGTATTTCTTTTTCTTCCATATTCTTTTTTCAGCAGATCCCTCCGCTCGCTGTGCGCGCTCGGGATGACAGGGTTAAGGGTTCAGGAGGACAGGGCCGCGGCGGCCTTGATGGTGTCGATCATCGAAACAAGTCCATTGGCGCGGGTCGGGGAGAGATTCTCCTTCAGGCCGATGGCGTTGATGAATCCGAAGTCGTCGGAGGCGACTTCTGCGGCGGAGCGGCCGGAATAGACGCCCACGAGCAGTGAAATGATGCCCTTGGTGATGATGGCATCGCTGTCGGCCGTAAAGTAGATCCGCCCGTCCCGGACCGAATAATCCAGCCACACCCGGGACTGGCAGCCCTTGATCAGCCGGTCTTCGGTCTTCTTGTCTTCGGGATAGGCCTCCAGATTCTTGCCGAGCTCGATGAGGTACTCGTACTTGTCCAGCCATTCATCGTACATCGAAAAATCATCGATGACCTGTTGCTTCTTTTCCGCTATCGTTTCCATCTGATCCATCTGTATCAAGCCAACATTCCGATCGCCTTGTCCAGCGACCGTACAAAATATTCCGCCTCCTGCATCGTGTTGTACGGAGCCAGGGAGGCGCGCAGCATGCCCGTGACACCGTATCGGTCCATCAGCGGTTCCGCGCACATCTGCCCGGACCGCACCGCTATGCCCATCTTGTCCAAAATCAGGGCCAAATCTTCGTGGTGCACCCCTTCTACGGAGAAGGAGAACAGCGCGATCTTGTCGCCGGATTTGCGCGAACGGCCGTAGAGCCGGATCCGGGGATCCGACGTCAAGGCCGCGTACAGATATTCCTGAACCGCATTTTGGGCCGCGCCCAATTCCGGATCCCGCATGCGCAGGGCGCATTCGATCGCGGGCCGCAGGGTCGGTGTCGCGTTGATGTTCTGGGTGCCGGCCTCGAATTTCTGCGGCAGCGGGGCGAAGGTCGTCCCGGAGAACTTCACGGTGCCGATCATTTCGCCGCCGG
>CABTXO010000142.1 GCA_902488725.1 uncultured Bacteroidales bacterium | reverse complement strand
GACGTGTGCTCTTCCGATCTACTCCTCGAAGCGGGCCGGGTCCTGTTCCTCCGGCTTCACGAAGGTGCGCAGCCGCTCCCGGGCATATTCCCGGAAACTTTCATCCGAAAATTCCGTGCGGGCGGTGCCCAGAATAGAGAAGTCCCCCTGCAGCCGGTCGTTGCGGAACAGGGAGAACAGGGCGGGGAGGAGTTTGCGCCGGGTGAGGTCGCCGGAAGCTCCGAATATGATCATGGCAAGCGGGTGCATCGGTGGCATTTCTTGTGTTTCGGACAAAATTAACACTCTTTTCGTCAAAATCCATAGCGTCCGTCGGCAAAATCGGGGCTATCTTTACATTTCAAACACGTGAATATACCATCATGACCACGAACACGATCAAATGTCTGGCAACCCTGCTTGCGACGGCCGTCGCCGGGTGTTGCGGAGCCGCCCTGACGGCACAAACGGGAGTACGAACAAACGCGCTGGAGGATGGCACCTGGAACCGGTCCGTCTGGATCTCGGCCGCGGATGCACCCGTGGTGACCGGAGAAGTGCGCGATCCGCACAACCGCGCGGCCGACGGCTCCAGCTGGTTCGTTTCTACCCTGACGAACGAACAGCGGGTCGTCTCCGCGAAATGGATGACTGCCGGGCTCGGTGTCTACGACCTCTATCTCAACGGCGAGACGGTCGGCACCGAGATTCTCAAGCCTGGATTCACACATTACGCCAAGACCAAACGGTCCTTCACCTACGACATCACCGATGCCCTGAAGAAGGAGGCCGGAGCCGAGAACATCTTCGCAGCGGAGATGACGCCCGGCTGGTGGGCGGACAAGATCGTCACGCCTGACGGTCACGAGGGGATGATCGGGAAGAAATGCGCCTTCCGCGGGGTCGTGGAACTGACCTTCGCGGACGGCAGCCGGAAGCTGTACGGTACGGACCTGGACCATTGGAAGGCCGGCATCGCCGGGCCGGTGCAGCATGCCGCGATCTTCGACGGTGAGGAATATGACGCCCGCGTCCTGCCCGGCTTCGCTACGCCGGAGCGGCTTGCCGTTCCGGAGGAGAACACCGAATTCGCCGGGGAGATCCTGCCTTCCGACGGCGCGGAGATCTACTTCCGCGAGGACCTGGCCCTCGCTCCCGTGCAGGCATATTCCTGGAAGGGCGTGCGCGGAAAGGACAAGGAGCACCACGGCAAGGTCGTGGTGACCCGTGAATATGCCGACGGCCGGGAGATCCTCCTGCGACGCGGAGAAACGCTCGTCGTGGACTTCGGACAGAACTGCGCCGGCGTGCCCGCCTTCGTCTTCCGGGCGAAGGAAGGGACCCGGCTGACCTGCCTGCCGGGCGAACTGCTGAACGACGGCCGCGGTGCCTTGAAACGCGGCATGGACGGCCCGGAGGGGAGCGTCCACCGCCTCAACCTCCGGACACCGGAGCAAGGCATGCGCCTTTGCTACACCTTCGCAGGCCGGAAAGCAGAAACCTACCGTCCGACCCACACCTTCTTCGGCTACCGCTATATTTCCGTCACGGCGACGGATGCCGTCCGCTTCCGCTCCATCCGCTCCATTCCGGTCACTTCGATCACCCGCGAGATGGAGACGGCGGAGATCGTCACCGGGAACGAACTCGTGAACAAGCTTATATCGAACAGCTTATGGGGTCAGCGCTCCAACTACCTCTCCGTCACGACGGACTGCCCGCAGCGCAACGAACGCCTCGGCTGGACGGCGGACACCCAGGTGTTCGCGGAGGCGGGGACCTTCTTCGCGAACACGGCCCGCTTCTTTCACAAGTGGATGCGCGACATGCGCGACACGCAGGGAGAATTCGGCGGATTCCCGGGCGTCGCTCCCTTCGGGCAGTACGGCTCCGAACCGAATTCCATGATGCGGGTCGGCTGGTCGGACGCCGGGGTGATCGTGCCCTGGACCGTCTGGAAACAGTTCGGCGACACCCGGATCATTGACGAGAACTGGGAGGCGATGGCCCGCTACATGGACCATGTCAACGAGACGAAGTACGACCACCAGACGCTCCGCGCGGAGAACGGCAACTACCAGTGGGGCGACTGGCTGAGCTACGAAGCCCTGGAAAGCTGCTCCGGCAGGGCCTTCCAAAAGGACGCTGCCGGGAAGCGGACCGTCCTGCCCGAAGCCCTGGTCTACTGGAACTACCTGTGCGCCTCCTACTGGGCGGTGGATGCCGGCATGATGCGCGACATGGCCGCAGCGACCGGACGGGATGCGCAGAAATATGCCGACATGGCGGAGGCCGCGAAGGCCTATCTGCGGGAGCAGTTCCTGGATGGCGCAGGCAGCTTCAAGACCCCCGTGCTGAACACCATGCAGACCCCGGCCCTCTTCGCCCTGAAGAACGGTCTGGTCGAAGGGGTCGCCAAGGACGCTCTCGTCGCCCGGCTGCGGGAGAATTTCGCGGCGCACGACAACTGCCTCCAGACCGGTTTTCTCGGGACTTCCATCCTGATGAACACCCTGACGGAGAACGGAATGGAGGATATTGCCCGCGAATTGCTTTTCCAGCGCAGGAATCCGAGCTGGCTCTATTCGATCGACAACGGGGCCACCACGATCTGGGAGCGCTGGAACAGCTACACGATCGAAGACGGCATGGGGCCCAAGGGCATGAACAGCTTCAACCACTATGCCTACGGGAGCGTCTGCGCCTGGATCTGGGAGTCGGTCTGCGGGATCGCCGCAGACACCGCGGCACCGGGCTTCAAGCACATCGTGATGAAGCCGGTGCCGGACAAGCGTCTGGGATTCGTCAAGGCTGCGTACCATTCTGCCGCCGGCCTGATCCGGAGCGAATGGAAGTACGAGGGAGACAAGTGGATCTGGACCTTCACGATTCCGGAAGGTGCCACCGCGAGCGTCACCCTGCCGGGCGAAACGGAGGTCCGGGAATATGCCCCCGGCACCTACACGGTCGCACGGTAAGGCTGACGACTTGTTGGAACAGCTTTCTTACTTCTTCTGGAATACGCGTACATAGTCCACCAGCAGCGTGCAGGGAAGGGCGCTTTCGTCCACGCCGTTCCAGCCGCCCCAGTCTCCGCCCCAGGCGAGGTTGAGGATGATGTGGAACTTCTTGTTGAAAGGCCAGGTGTCGTTGTTGCCCATGCCGTCGTTGTCGAACCGCAGCTGTGGCTTGCCGTCCGTGTAGAACTGCAGGTACTGCGGGGTCCACTCCAGGGCGTAGACGTGGAAGGAATCTTCCGCGCCAGGCGTGAGGATCTCCTTGGTCTTCTGGGTGTTGATCACATGGTTGTAGCGCTTGGTGTGGATCGAGGAGGAGGTGTAGTTCGGGTGGACCCCGACTTCCTCCATGATGTCGATCTCACCGCAGGCAGGCCAGCCGAGGCTGAAGTCGTCCGGCATCATCCAGAAGGCGGGCCAGGTGCCCTTCCCCTTGGGGAGCTGGATGCGGGCCTCCATGTAGCCGTAGGTCCAGGACTTCGTGGAATTCATGCGGGCGGAGATCACCTGCCCGTTGTGCTGCATCGCACGGATGTGCAGGACGCCCTTCTCCACGAAGGCCGTGCGTTCTCCGTCGAGGACGCCCCCGGCTACGTAGCGCTGGAGTTCGTGGTTGACGTGCCCCGGGGCCCAGTTTTCGAACCGCCAGTCGGTCGCCGACACTTCGTCGCCGGTGAATTCTTCCGCCCAGTTCAGGGAATATCCTTCCGGCGCGGCGATGGCCATACCGGTCTTTGCGCCCGCATCGATCCGGCGCAGATCCTGTTCCAGGGTCTGCGCATGGATGGTGCCGCCCAGCAGCAGGGCGAGCAATGCAAGCGTTCGGCGATGTTCCATACGTTTCTTTCTCATGCAGTCAAGCAAAGATACGCATTTCCGGGAAATCCTAGCCGGAACTTTGCCGCGCTACTTGATCAGACTGACGCGGACGGCGTAGTCCATGACGAGTTTGACCGTCACGTCCTCCGGAGGGCGCTGGCCGGTCAGGATGATGTGCAGTTTGTCGTCCTTCAACTGGTCGAGCAACTGTCCGTCGACGATGGTGAACAGTACCTTGTCATTCTCCACTTTCTCGGCTTTTGCCACCAGTTTGGAGGTGTTGTCAAAGTAGAGTTTTACCGTCTTGAAGTCCTCCATGCCGTAGTCCGACGGGGTGACCGCTACGAGGGTCCCTTTCTTGAGCGCGAACGACTTGATGTTTTCGAACGAGAATCCGTTCTTCTCCAGTTCGGCAGCGACATTCACCTCCAGCACACCGTCATAGAGGGTTTCCTCCACCTCTCCGGAGCGGGTGCCCTGGCTGGCCGATTGCGCTTTGACCGTGAACATGACGGTCCGGTCCGAGATCAGGACTTCTTTGCTCAGCACGTTTTCAATCGTCTTCTTGCAGGAAGGGAATGCCATCACCGCTAGCAGCAGCAGGCCGATTTTCAAGATTTTGTTTTGCATCGTTTGATGTTGGTTGGTTATTGAGAACAAATATACTCATTATTTTCGTTATTTTCGACATTCCGTCCGGCAGGAACGTATCAATATTCCTTCTTCTGCATGTCCGTATTGACGAAGCTTTCCCGGGCTTTGTCGCGCAACAAGGTCCCCACAGGCAGCAGATGCAGGGAAGGGGGGAGCGGGACATTTCCTCGTACTGGTCCTCGTACTGGAAGGCATCGCCGATGCCGATGCCGGCGGCACCGGCGGGAACCACTTGCTTCCCGCATCTTTCACAGGTTCCGCTCCCTGCTGCCGGAATTTCGCAGCGTGTAGTCTTTCGCCTTGACGAAGAGCTGGTGGTCCGGACTGCCCTGGCGGAGTCCAGAGTTGCCGCACGGCAGAGGGCTGCCCCTGCGAGGACCTCCTGACCCTCGCCGACCCCGCCACGGTCGATCGGCTCCTCGCCGAAGGCGCCCTCGAACCCATTGATTCCGACGCTCCCGTTTCACGCTAACCCTGCGGCACTTGTCCCCCCGGACGCACCGATCCCCCCGGACTAGGCGGAACCTCCCTGCTTAAACCGGCCGGCCCCGCCCTCGCATCACGGATCCATATTCCTGAAAGTCCCCTCTGCTGCCCCGCCTTCCCGCGCTGCAACCCCGCCGCCACGTTCGCTTGTGGAGTGCAGAATCTGCACACTGAGGCGGACAAGCGGTTGTATCCCCGACGAGGTGTAAGCGGGGTGTTCAAATACAGCGCGCCGTAGCAAGATATTCGGTGCACCTCGCGACCGAATAACCCCGGCCTCCGGCTGCCCCGCCCGGCCGGCCCCGCCTGTAATCACAAGGGGCGGCTGGCTTCTCAGGTCACCCCCTTGATGGGATCGCTATCCTATAATTCGCACTTGCAGGTGGCCTCGG
>CABTXO010000141.1 GCA_902488725.1 uncultured Bacteroidales bacterium | reverse complement strand
TGGCAGAAGCGCATGATTTCCGCATTGGACTTTCCAACCGGGTCGAAGTCGGAACCACCCTTGCTGCCGCCCATCGGGAGGGTCGTGAGGGCGTTCTTGAACGTCTGCTCGAATCCCAGGAACTTCAGCATGGAAGGCGTCACAGCCTTGTGAAAGCGAAGGCCTCCCTTGTAGGGACCGATCGCGCTGTTGAACTGGACGCGATAGCCGATATTGGTCTGCACTTCGCCCTTGTCGTCCACCCAGGTCACGCGGAACGTGAAGATGCGGTCGGGTTCGACAAGCCGTTCGACAATCCGCGCCTTCTCGAACTCGGGATGCTGGTTGTAGACTTCTTCGATGGATTCAAGAACCTCCTGCACCGCCTGGAGATACTCTTTCTCCGTGGGGTACTTGGCCTGGAGTCTGGCCATGATTTCTGTGGTTTTCATAATGTTATAGTGCTTGATTATTTCAATTCCCATGTGGAGCCGCTGTGGAGCAGCTCGTCCATGTCGTGGATTTTCGCCTTGGCCTTCACTTCTTCGACCTGTTTGCAGACACCTTCCTCATAGGTGACCTCGTCCACATCCCGGATCACGCCCAGCGCAACCGGGAATTCCGGATATTTCATCTCGGCCAGCATCATCTGGAGACCCAAGTTGTCCGTATGGCTGTCGTGGGTCAGGATGTCGTCCTCCGTCACGCCGTTCTCGCCGATGGTCACGACCTTCAGTTTCCAACCGTCCAGGGCCAGGCCCTTGTTGCGGTCCTTGCCGAAGATCATTTTCTCGCCGTTGCGCAGCACGATGGTCCGGTCGGCCTTCACTTCCTTGTCGGAAATCTCCCGGTGCGTGCCGTTGTTGAATATGACGCAGTTCGTGAGGAACTCCATCACGGCCATGCCGTGGTGGCGGGAAGCCGCCAGCATGATTTCTTCGCCGATGGCCAGTTCCGTGTCCATGCTCCGGGCGAAGAAGGTGCCCTTGGCACCCAGCACCAGGCTGCCTGGATTGAACGGATACTCGACCGTCCCGTAGGGAGAGGTCTTGGTGATCGCGCCGAACTTGGAGGTCGGGGAATATTGTCCCTTCGTCATGCCGTAGATCCGGTTGTTGAAGAGCATGAGGTTGATGTCGAGGTTCCTGCGGATCGCATGGATGAAATGGTTGCCGCCGATGGCGAGGGCATCGCCGTCGCCGCTGACCTGCCAGACGGACAGTTCGGGATTCGCCACCTTGATGCCGGTCGCGATCGCCGTCGCACGCCCGTGGATGCTGTGGAACCCGTAGGTGTTCATGTAGTACGGGAGACGTGAGGAGCATCCGATGCCGGACACCACCACGACCTTCTCCTTGTCGATCCCCTGCTCCTCGCAAACCTTCGGAAGCGTACGCTGGAGGGCCGCCAGGACAGAATAGTCCCCGCAGCCGGGGCACCACCGCACTTCCTGGTCGCTTTTGAAATCCTTGAGTGTGTATTTTGTTGCCATGATCCTTCCTCCTATTTTGCGTTGTTCACTGCATTGACGATGTCCTGCACCAGGAATGTCTGTCCCTGGACCTTGTTGCACTGCAGATAATTGAACTGCGGGTACAGGGTCCGCAGGTATCCGGCGAACTGACCGCTGTTGAGTTCGCAGACCAGAATCTTCCGGAATCCGGACAAGACCTTCTCCGTGTTCTTCGGGAGCGGGTTGATGAAGTCGAAATGCACCCGGCTCACGGTCTCCCCCGCGGCGCGGAGCGCTTCCGTCGCAGTCAGGATGTGACCGTAGGTGCCGCCCCAGCCCACCAGCAGGATGTCCCCGCTTTCGGGACCGTCGATCTCCAGATCCGGAATGTCGGCCACCACGCGGGCGACCTTCTCCGCACGCTCGCGCACCATGATCTCATGATTCTCGGGCTGCGTGCTGAGCACGCCTTCGTGGGTCTTCTCCAGACCGCCCACGCGGTGTTCCATCCCGGGCGTACCGGCCGGAGCCCAACTCCGGGCCAGCGTCTCGGAATCACGCTGGAAGGGGTTGAATTTTTCTCCGTCGGACACGGCCAGCCTCGGCTTGATATCCGGATAGTCGGCCATGGAAGGAATCTTCCAAGGCTCGGAACCGTTCCCGAGGAAGCCTTCGGACAACAGCACGACCGGAGTCATGTGCTCCACCGCAATCTTCGCCGCCTTGAACGCAGCGTCGAAGCAGTGCGCGGGCGAGTGGGCGCAGGTCACGACCAGCGGGCTTTCGCCGTTGCGGCCGTACAGGACCTCGTTTAGGTCGGTCTGTTCGGTCTTGGTCGGCATGCCGGTGCAAGGGCCGGCGCGCTGCACGTCCACGACCACGATCGGCAGTTCGGTCATGACGGCCAGGCCCAGTGCCTCGGACTTCAGCGAAAGTCCGGGCCCTGAAGTGGTCGTCACCGCCAGGCTGCCCGCAAACGAAGCACCGATGGCGGAGCAGATGCCCGCGATCTCGTCTTCCGTCTGCATCGTCTTCACACCCAGATTCTTATGGATCGCCAGTTCTTCCAGAATGGCGGTCGCAGGCGTGATCGGATAGGATCCGCAGAACAGCGGAAGCCCGGATTTCTCCGAGGCCGCGATAAGTCCCCACGCAACCGCCTGGTTGCCGGTAATGTTCCGGAACAGGCCCTTCTCGTGCCGGTCGGGTTCGACCGTGTAGGTGTTCGCAACCGCCTGGATGTTGGCGGCATAGTTGAAGCCGTCCTTCACGACCTTCCGGTTGGGCTCGATCATCTCGGGGTGCTTCTTGCGGAAGCGGCCTTCCAGATAGTCATAGACATAGTCCAGCGGGCGGTTGTAGATGAAGCAGGCCATCCCGAGCGTGAACATGTTCCTGCACTTGTGGACGGAAGCGAAATCCAGTCCGCTGTCCTTGAGACTGTCCTCCGTCAGTTTGGTGATGGGGGCGATGATGATGTTCCGGTCCTCGACGTGGAGTTCCTCGAACGGATTCCCCGTGAAACCCGCCTTCGCGAGCCCCGCGTCATCGAACGCGTCCTCGTCGACCAGGATCGTAGCCGTCCGCTTCAGCCATTTCGCATTGGCTTTCAGCGCGGCAGGATTCATCGCGACCAGCATGTCGCAGAAATCGCCCGGCGTGTTGACCTTGCGACTGCCGATGTGAACCTGGAAACCGGACACACCCGCGACGGTGCCCTTGGGTGCTCTGATCTCCGCCGGATAATCCGGGAACGTGGACAAACCGTTGCCATAGACTGCCGACAAATTCGCAAACAGAGTACCCGTGAGCTGCATTCCGTCTCCGGAGTCCCCTGCGAATCGTATCACAACATTTTTGGCATCGATAACCTTGTGTTGCATTTGTGGTTAAAGATTATTTGAATAAAGATTATTTGAATTTTAAAATATAACGATACAAATGTAATAAAGAAAAAGATTATTACCAATATATTGTATTAAAAAAGCATTTTGCCCGCCAATATCATAAAAAGACAGACCGGAGGCCTGCCTTTCCTTGAACTGTCGAGTGTATCTTACTTCTGCGACTGATGGTTCTGCAGCTGCGACTGCTGGTTCTGCTGCTGCGACTGCAGTTCCTTCTGCAGTTTTTCCAGGGTGCGGTCGGCCGGGATGTTCAGGGCCTTCCGGGCATCGGGGGTCAGGTCCTCCACCTGCGCCTCGTCGACATACAGGTACTGGGAAGCATCGAACACCAGTATGTAGCCACGCGCCTTCGCAAGCTGCTTGACCGCTGCGGTCGCCTTCTCGTAGATGGGCGCCATCAGCTGGTTCTGCTGCTGCTGGAGTTCGGACTGGATGGACTGCTGGAATTCCTGGATCCGGGTCTGGATGTCATTGAGTTCCTTCTCCTTGCTTTCCTTGATGGCGGGTGTCCAGGTCGCCTGCTTCTGCTGGTACTCAGTGAACTTCGCCTGCGCCTCCTGCATCATGCTCTGGTAGGTCTCGTCGGCCTCCTTGCTGGCGGCCTGCATCTGCGAACGGGCGGCATCCGCCTCCGGCATCAACTGGACGAGTTCAGAGAAATTGACATGGGCGAACTTACCCTGCGCGGAAGCGGCCAGGGTGAACAAAGCCATTGCGGCGAAAAGAATGATCTTTTTCATATCGGTTGAATGTTTATTTGTTCAATGAATATCAGGTTAATAAATTGTGTGCCAAAGTTACGAATAATTCCTAGAATTGCTGCCCGATCACGAAATGGAATTGACTCCGCTTCTTGGGATCGACGGTGTCGAAGCCGTAGCCCCAGTCCACGCCCAGCAGACCGATCATCGGCAGGAAGACGCGCACGCCCACCCCGGCCGACCGCTTGATCTGGAACGGGCTGAAGGAACGGATGTCGGACCAGCAGTTTCCGCCTTCCAGGAAGCCCAGCAGGAAGATCGTGGACTGCGGCTGCAGGATGACCGGATAGCGGAGCTCGACCGTGAACTTGTCGAACACGTTTCCGGCGAAACTGCCCGAAGAATTGTATGGCGTCGGCACCCGGGGCGTCAGGGAATAGTTCTCGTAACCGCGCAGGGCGATCACGTCCGCGCCGTAGGCCTCGTACCCGGACATGCCGTCGCCGCCGAGCCGGAAACCCTCGAACGGGGAATACCCCCACCTTCTGTTGTAATAGCCAAGATAGCCGAACTGGGCACGCGCCATCACCACGAAATCCAGGTTCCGGAACAGTTTCTGGTAGACTTCCGCATTGACGCGCCATTTGTGGTATTCGATCCATTTGTAGCGGTCCGACGAAGCCCACTTGTCGT
This sequence comes from uncultured Bacteroidales bacterium, assembly GCA_902488725.1. GTDB lineage: Bacteria > Bacteroidota > Bacteroidia > Bacteroidales > UBA932 > Cryptobacteroides. Next base: position 674 of record CABTXO010000141.1, on the reverse strand, counting down.
AGTCGATGTCCCGCCAGCTCGCGACAGTCACGGGACGTCCTTCGGCATCCAGCCTTCCCTTGTCCTTCTTCCGGAACAAGGAATAAGGCGGCGTGAGCTGGAGGCTGGCCGAGAAGACAGAACCCTGGCGGGGGAAGATCTGCTGGTCGGTAGACGTGCGGCTCAGGTTGAGCGAATAGCTCACGTTGTGCGACACCCCGTCCGTGAACATGAAATAGTTGGCCCAGTTGTTCAGGGCATACGTCTGCCAGTTCAGACCGTTGTACAGCACGAAGTAGTTGTCCGGCCATTTCAAGCGGTTGCCGATGCCGGCGGAAAAGCCGTACACCTCCATCGAATGCGCATTGCTGAGGAAGTTCAGCGGAATGTACGAGTCGGTCTGCCGGGTGTAGTAGCCCTGCAGGCTCAGCGATGTCGGTTTCTTGCCGAAGAGCCATGGCTCCGAGAAGCTGGCGATCAACGATGTATAATAGGTGCCGTTCGTCTGGAAGCGGAGCGACAGGTTCTGCGCGTCTCCGAGCGGGACCGGCCGCCAGGCGCCCTTCTCGAAGATCCGACGGGTCGAGAAGTTGTTGAAACTCACGCCCGCCGTCGCCACGAAGGTGCGGCCGCCCCAGCCTCCGGACAGTTCCAGCTGGCTGGACGGCTTCTCCGTCACGTTGGACACGATGCCC
>CABTXO010000140.1 GCA_902488725.1 uncultured Bacteroidales bacterium | reverse complement strand
CCGTCATGCGGGGCCGCTAGCGGCGACCGACCGGCGCACGGTCCCGGCGCACGGTCAAAAACATAAATTTTGCCTATAATGAAATTATTCCTACATTTGATTTTCGAAAAACAATTTCGAAAATTTCATGAAAGTTCTCAACCTCGGTGAAGCCAATTCCGCGCTCAACAACATCATCGCACAGATGCGCGACAAGAACGTCCAGAAAGACAAGCTCCGTTTCCGCCACAATCTCCGCAGACTGGGGAACATCTTCGGGTACGAATTGAGCAAAACCCTGGACTACAGCGTCAAGAATGTCGTGACTCCGCTCGCCACGGCCAAAGTCGCCACCAGCGACAGCCGGCTCGTGATCTCCACGATCCTGCGCGCAGGCCTTCCCCTCCACGAGGGCATCCTGGATGTGTTCGACGAAGCCGAAAACGCCTTCATCGCCGCTTTCCGGAAATATGACAAAGGGGATGAATTCCACATCAACATCGAGTACTGCACCTGCCCGGACTTGACCGGCAAGACGCTGGTGATCGCCGACACGATGCTGGCCACGGGATCTTCCATCGAAATCGCCTACTACAAGTTGATCGAAGAAGGAGGCCAGCCGGCCTTCACCCACTTCGTCTGTCCGATCGCAAGCATCTACGCCATCGAATTCCTCCAGAAACGCCTGCCGGACAACACCATGCTCTGGACGGCGGCCATCGACGAGGAGTTGACGAGCCATTCCTACATCGTCCCGGGTCTGGGCGATGCAGGCGACCTTGCCTACGGAGACAAGCTATAATTCCTTTCTGAGCCGGGCTTTCGGAATGTCGAGCTGGTCGCGGTACTTCGCGATGGTCCGGCGCGCGACCTTGTAGCCCCGTTTGTTCATTTCGGTCACGAGCTGGTCGTCCGTGAGGGGCTTGCGCTTGTTTTCCGCATCCACGCATTCCCGCAGCGCTTTCTTGAGCTCGCGGGTGGAGACCTCCTCCCCTTCCTGGTTTTCCAGTCCTTCGGAGAAGAAATACTTGAGCGGGAGTATTCCGAAATGGGTTTCGATGTACTTGCTGTTGACCACCCGTGAAATGGTGGAGATGTCAAACCCGGTCTTTTCTGCAATATCCTTGAGGACCATGGGCTTCAGGTGGGTCTCGTCCCCGTCCAGGAAATAGTCGTGCTGGTAGTCCAGAATGGCACGCATCGTGCTTTCCAGGGTGTTGTGGCGCTGTTTGATGGCTTCCACGAACCACTTCGCCGAATCCAGCTTCTGCTTCACGAAGGTGGCGGCTTCCTTCTGCTGGCGTTCGGAGGAGCCCTGTGCTTCGGCGAGGATCTCCGCATATTTCCTGTTCACGCGAATCTCCGGTATGGAAAAACGCGGCATGGACAACTTCAGTTCCCCGTCCACGATGTCCAGCAGGAAATCGGGGACGATCTGCTGGGTCTGGTCGTCATAGGAATCATCGATCTGCCCGCCCGGAGCCGGATTCAACTTCAGAATCCGCGCCATGGCGTCCTTCATCTCCTGTTCCGACAGGCCCAGCCTGGAGATGATCTTCTGGAAATGCCGGTTCGAGAACTCGCTGAAGTAGTTCTCCAGGATTTCCTCGGCATCCCGCACTTCCTTGACCTGCTTTTGGGCCCGCAGCTGGAGCAGCAGGCATTCCTGCAGGTTCCGCGCCCCGACCCCCACGGGATCGAATTCCTGGATGACCTTCAGGAGCGACTCGACTTCGTCGCGGGAGGATTCGATGTTCGCCCGGAACGCCAGGTCGTCCACGAGGCTGTCGATGTCCCGCCGGAGATACCCGTCCTCGTCCAGGCTGCCGATGATGAACGCCGCCACGTCCCGCTTGTGCTTGCCCAGATTGCGGAACCCCAGCTGGTCCATCAGGCTCTGCGTGAAGCTCTGCTTCACGGAGAAGGTGTTGTAGGTCGGACGTTCGTCCTTGCCGTAGTTGTTGACTTTCAAGCGATAGGCAGGGATCTGGTCGTTGTCGTCCAGACTGTCCAGGGACACGTCCTTCGGTTCGTCCGGATCGTCGTCCTTGTCGGTCGCGGGCCCGTCGTCCAGCACGGGATTCTCCTCGAGCTCTTTCTTGATCCGCTGCTCCAGTTCCTGGATCGGCAGCTCGATGAGCTTGATCGTCTGGATCTGCAGCGGAGAGAGCTTCTGGGTCTGCTTGAGTTCGAGTCCTTGTTTCAACATATTCCTGCACGCTTAGTTTCCCTCGACGGGAGATTCCGGAGAATCTTGGGAACCGCCGCCCGCGGCCGGAAAGCGGAGGGTCTCCTTGACAATGAAGGCCCGCGGGAAACTCCCCCGGATGGCCTGCAGCAGGTGCATGGCTTCAGATTTGGTCCGGAAGTCCCCGACCGTCACCTTGAAGAAGGGATTGGTGTAGCTGCGGTAGGCGGACACCCCGGGATACATGCTCTTGAAGTTGTTGAGCGCGGCTTCGGATGCGCCCCGCGCCGTCTGCCTGTTGTCGTTGAAGATCCGCACCCGGTAGCCGGTCATCTTCCGCCCGGAATTGGTGGAAATGTGCCGGTTCAGGGCATCCAGAATGGCTTGGGACTGGTGCACGGTAACTTCCGCGCGGTCGCCCCTCGCCTTGGAAGGGAGGATGCTGAATATGCTCTTGTCCCGAAGGGTCGAGTCCAGTGCGGCTCCCGGGATGTAGGCCAGCGAATCCTTCTTCTGGCCGGTCTCTTGCGCCTCCGCCTTGCCGGCAGTCGCCGCCAGCAGAAGCGCAAAGGCCATGATCCATCGCAATTTCTTTTTCATTTCTGTCAAGCTACTCCATCATTTTCCGGAGATCCAGGTCCTTGAATTCCAAGACCTTTCCCACCCCGCTGCGAAGCTTCACCCGCGCCGTGATGTCGGTCGTGAAACCCTCCAGGCTGCCTTTCCGCATGAGCGACAGGACCCGGGTCAGCGAAACATTGTCGTTGAGCGTCGCGGAACACGGCACGTCGTACACCCGCACACACTTCCGGTCGATCGTGACCGTGTCGGCGAAGTAGGTGGCGAATTCCTCCCCTCTGTATTTCACGACCCCGTCCAGCCCCTGGATGGTGAAGCCGAAAGTGGGGTTGTCCACCCCGACGGCCAGCACCGCATCCATGGAACGGAACCCTCTGGGCGAGAGCGACTCAATTCCGCAGGACGTGATCTTGATGTCCTGAAGCTTGGCACAGGCGGCAAGCAGCACCAGCGCCAGGACGGCGAAGAGACGCACAAAGATCCTTTTCATATTCGCAAAGATAGGAAAAAATACTTATTCGTTGAAAAATCGGTATCTTTGTCGCAACAGTGCAACAGGAATGCTACGGCCTACGGCCTTGGAACGACAGAACTGTGAAGAAAGTCTACATCGAAACATACGGCTGCCAGATGAACGTGGCGGACACCGAGGTGATCTTCTCCATTCTCGGGAAAGCCGGCTACGGCCGGACGGAGGACATGGACGAAGCCGACGTGATCCTGGCCAACACCTGCTCGGTCCGCGACAATGCGGAGCAGCGCATCCGGGGCCGGATCGAGGAATTCAACAAGCAGCGGAAGGCGCGCGAAGGCGTCGTGGTCGGCATCGTGGGCTGCATGGCGGAGCGGCTGAAGGACAAGCTGCTGGATTCCCGGAAGGTCGACCTGGTGGCCGGCCCGGACGCCTACCGGACGCTGCCCGGACTGCTGGCGGAGATTGCGCCCGACCAGCCGCAGATCAATGTGCTGCTTTCCCGCGAAGAGACCTACGGGGACATCTGCCCGGTGCGCATCGACAAGAACGGCATCTCCGCCTTCATCTCCATCATGCGGGGCTGCAACAACGTCTGCTCTTTCTGCGTGGTGCCGTACACTCGGGGTGCGGAAAGGAGCCGGGATCCGGAGACCATCGTGGCGGAGGCGTCGGATGTGTTCGCAAAGGGCTACAAGGAGGTCACCCTGCTGGGGCAGAACGTGGACTCCTACCGCTGGAAGCCCGAGGGCGGACCGGAAGTCGATTTCGCCGGCCTGCTGGAGCAGGTCGCGCGGGTCAGCCCGGAACTCCGGGTCCGGTTCTCCACCTCGAACCCCCAGGACATCAGCGACGCGGTGCTGTACACCATGGCCCGGCACGAAAACGTCTGCAAGCATATTCATCTGCCCGTGCAGTCCGGAAGCGACCGCATCCTCGAAAAGATGCGGCGGCGTTACACTCGCGCCTGGTACCTGGAGCGGGTCCGGAAGATCCGGGAGGTCCTGCCCGGCTGCGGCATCACGACGGACGTGATCGCGGGCTTCTGCTCCGAGACGGAGCAGGACCATCAGCAGACGCTGTCCCTGTTCCGGGAAGTGGGCTTCGACTACGCCTACATGTTCTATTATTCAGAACGCCCGGGCACCCTTGCGGCGCGGAAATACCCTGACGACGTGCCCCTGGAGGTGAAGACGCGGCGGCTGAACGAGATCATCGCGCTGCAGAACGAGCTGAGCCTGGAGAGCAACCGGCGGGACATCGGGAAGGTCTTCCGCGTGCTGGTGGAAGGCCCCTCCAAGAAAAACCCGGAAGAACTCTGCGGCCGCACCGGCTCGGACAAGATGTGCGTCTTCCCCGCCGAAGGCCGCAAGTCCGGAGAATATGTCGACGTGCGGATCAATTCCTGCACCTCCGCCACCCTGATCGGAAAACTGGTATAAAACACTGAAATATGGACCAATACATTCTTGCGCTGGACCAGGGGACGAGCAGTTCCCGGGCCATCGTCTTCGACCATGCCGGCAACGCCCGCGCAGTCGCCCAGAAAGAATTCACACAGCATTTTCCGCAACCCGGATGGGTGGAGCATGACCCCCGGGAAATCTGGTCCTCGCAGGCCAGCGTGATCGCGGAAGCCATCTCGGAATTGGGCATCACCGGCCTGGACATCGCCGCCATCGGCATCACCAACCAGCGGGAGACCACCCTCGTCTGGGACGCCGATACCGGGGAACCGGTCTACAACGCCATCGTCTGGCAGGACCGGCGCACCTCCGACTATTGCGACACCCTGAAGGCGCAGGGGGTTGCGGAAACCATCCGGCAGAAGACGGGCCTGCTGATCGATGCCTACTTCTCCGGCACGAAAATCCGCTGGATCCTGGAAAATGTCCCGGGCGCCCGGGAGAGAGCCGAAGCCGGCAAGCTCCGCTTCGGGACCGTCGACACCTGGCTCGTCTGGAACCTCACCCGCGGCGAGAAGCACGTGACCGACGTGAGCAACGCCTCCCGCACGATGCTCTTCAACATCCAAACCCTGGAATGGGACAAAGAACTGCTTGAATTACTGAATATTCCCGCGTCCCTGCTGCCGGAAGTCCGCTCTTCCAGCGAGATCTACGGCCACACCAAGACCACGATCTTCGCCCACCGGGTCCCGATCGCCGGCATCGCCGGAGACCAGCAGGCCGCCCTGTT
>CABTXO010000139.1 GCA_902488725.1 uncultured Bacteroidales bacterium | reverse complement strand
TGCCAAGACGGTCTATACGGCCCTCATTCTGGGTCCGATGATGGACGTCTGGGCCAAGATTCTGCCGTACGAAAAACTCCTGTCGCCGGGCTCGACATCGGTGATGGGGGACATCTGGTTCGATCTGATGTGCTTCGTGCTGCTGCTCAGCCTTTCGCAGGCGATCCTGTTCAACATCAATGCCTCCACGGGCGGACTGGACATCCTCGCGAAAATCGTGAACAAGTACCTGCATTTCGACATCGGTGTTTCGGTCGCCGTGGCCGGCGCCGTGATCTGCTGCACCGCTTTCGCCATCAATCCCTTCCGGATGGTCATCATCGGCCTGATCGGCACCTGGATCAACGGCCTGGTCGTGGACTACTTCACCGCCAGTCTGAACAAGCGGAAGCGCGTCTGCATCATCACCAAGGACTACCGGCTGGTCAGGGACTACATCGTCAAGGAACTGGTGCGCGGCTGCACGCTGTACAGGGTGGAAGGCGGCTTCAGCGGGAACGAGGCCGTCGAGATTCAGGTCCTGTTGACCCAGGACGAATTCTCCGCGCTGATGGACTACATGAAGCAGAACGAAATTCATTCCTTCATCACGGCCGGCAACGTCAGCGAGGTCTACGGACTCTGGTTCCAGCACACCAAACACCGCCATCCTGCCAAGATTGTGGACTGATCGGCTGCAATTTCGAAATTTTCCCGAAAGTTTTTCGGGGGATATGAATATTTTGCTATATTTGCACACGATTTGGGGGCGTAGCCCAGCTGGTTTAGAGCGCTGCAGTCACATCGCAGAGGTCATCAGTTCGAATCTGATCGTCCCCACTCCATCATTTCAGGCGCCGTCAGGCGCCTTTTTTTGTGCCATGACAATTTCTGTTGACGACAGGCAAGTCCCTGTCCTGCTCTTGACCGGCTATCTCGGAAGCGGCAAGACCACCCTCGTGAACCGGATTCTTTCCAACCGGAAGGGAATCAAATTCGCCGTCATCGTGAACGATCTCGGGGAAGTGAACATCGACGCCGACCTCATCCAGAAAGGCGGTGTGGTGGGCAGCGGGGACGACAGCCTGGTGGCCCTGCAGAACGGCTGCATCTGCTGCACGCTGAAGATGGACCTGGTCCAGCAATTGCTCGACCTGGTGCAGACGGACCGTTTCGACTACATCGTGATCGAGGCCAGCGGTATCTGCGAACCGGCTCCCATCGCCCAGACCGTCAGCACCATGCCCCGGCTCGTACCGCAGTACAAGGGCGGGGCGATGCCCCGGCTGGATGCCATCGTGACTGTGGTGGACGCCCTGCGGATGCAGACCGAGTTCGTCTGCGGAGAGGCGCTGGACAAGCCCGATCTCCAGGAAGACGATCTGGAAAATCTGATCATCCAGCAGATTGAATTCTGCAACATCGTGCTGCTCAACAAGGCGTCGGAAGTGCCCCCCGAAGATCTGGGGCGCGTCCGCGGAATCGTGCACAACCTCAATCCCAAGGCGGAGATCCTGACCTGCGACTACGGTGACGTGGATCTCGACCGGCTGCTGTACACGGGACTTTTCGACTTCGACAAGGTCGCCACTTCCGCCGCCTGGATCCAGGCCATCGAAGGAGACGAAGCGGGAGAGAACGCCGAGGAAGGGGAGGCCGATGAATATGGCGTCGGCACCTACGTCTACTACCGCCGTCCGGCATTGGACATCAACAAGTTCGACTGGATGGTGGCCAAGCGGTGGCCTTCCAGCATCATCCGCGCCAAGGGCATCTGCTATTTCAGCGGAGAGCCCGACAAATGCTATCTGTTCGAGCAGGCCGGTGTCCAGAAGTCCATCAAGGACGCGGGGCTCTGGTTTGCGACCATGGACGAGGACGAGCTGCAGGAGATGATGCGCCGCGACCCGCACCTGCGCAAGGACTGGGATCCGGAATACGGCGACCGCATGGTCAAGATCGTCTTCATCGGCCAGCACCTCGACCCCGCCGCCATCGACGCCCTGATGGATGCCTGTCTGGCCTGAGCGCCTTCCTATTCCACGGTAATGCGGACAGGGCCGAGGAGGCCGGAGGGGAGGAGGGGGTCGCCGGCTTTGTAGAAGCGGCGCACGGAGGTGACGGGCTTTCCGCCGTCGGGTTCGCAGTCTCCGATCATCCGGTTCACCCAGAGGTTCGTCACCTTGATTTCCAAGGTGTTCCTCCCTTTCCGCAGGAAGGGGCGCAGGTCTTCCGTCACGAAGGGCGCTTTCCACAGCACGCCGGCCGGTTGACCGTTCACGATCACTTCGGCGATGTTCTTCACCACGCCCAGATCCAGCCGGATGCAGCCCCGTCTGCTGCCTTTCCACCGGAAGGTCGTCCGGTAGGCGGCCGTGCCCGAATAGTACTTCACGACCGGGTCGGTCGATTCCGTCCAGGAATGCAGGGCGGTCAAGACTTCATCGCGGGTGCCGCCGTTCTTCTGGGCGAAATGGATCTTCCAGGGCCCTTCCAGCACGGAATATACCCGGCTTTCCGGCAGCAGTCCGGACGCGGGGGCCAAGGCGGGCTCCGTGTCCGAAAGCAGGAATATGCGGGTGTCCGTCGCGCGCAGATCCGCCGTCACGCGGCTTCTGCCGTTCTCTTCCGTGCAGGCGATTCGGACCGCCCGGCCGTTTTCCGGATTCAGCAGGGCGGCGCTGCGGTGTCCGGAACGGAAGCTGAGGGTGGCGCGGACATCCTTGCCGGAGAAGTTCCGGATCCAGTAGAGGTCCCGCCCGTCCGGCAGACGGCGGTGGACATGGCGAAGGCCCGGCTCGCTGCCGGAAACATCCGGCGCGCAGCCTGCCGACTGCAGTGCCTTCGGCAGGTCTTGCGTGACGTTTTTCCGGCCGCTGTGCCAGATGTCCGCTACCAGATCCCGGAATTCCGTCCCGGAAGCCATCCGTCCGCCCCCGCAGCGGGAAGGCTCCGCTCCGCAGACGACGACACCGGCTTCAGCAAAGGACCGGATCCGGCGGAGGATTTCGGGTGACATCGTTTCGCAGCGCGTCCCCAGCATCAGCACCCTGTACTGCATCCCTGTCGCGGTGACGAGGGCCCCGTCGACGGGGGTCACGCTGTGCAGCAGGACGTAGGGATTGGCGTAGTCATATTCATACCCCTCCGGCACTTGCGGCAGATCGTCCAGTTTTTCGCCGCCGTAGGCTGCGGTGGCGTTGCTGTCTTCCCCGTAGAAGAGGAGGATGTCCGCGACCGCATGCCCCTGCTGCAGCAGGAAGCAGTTGCGTGCGAGATAATCGGTCCAGACGGAGGCATATTCCGCCCAGGTCTCGTTCCGGTGGAACCACTGGCCGTACCGGAACAGGCCCAGCCCCGGAAGGTAGGTGTCGCTCGGCTGTGCGGCGGATTCGTGGATGACGAAGCGGTTCAGTCCCTGCTGCAGGGCCAGGTCCGCGATGAACTTCATGTTCTCCGGGCAGTAGGTGTAGGCGTGCCGCTCGTCCCCGTTCACGGTGAAGGACTCGGCGGCGACGAACTTCTGCCCGAAGATGTGCGCCACGGAGGCGGATTCCCGGATGTCCGAGATCGCCTGGGGAACCTTCGAGCCGGTCGGGGTGTTCTCCATCCAGATGGCGGACATCGGGACGGCGGCAGTCCGCTTGAGGTCCATGCCGTCGCCGACGAACGCGCGGCCGACTTCATGGGATTCGGTGTAGCGGCCCGCCATCCCATATTCCTCCAGGATGTCATTGATGCGGTCGTAGTTCCGGGCGAAGCGGTCCCCGATGGTTTTGCGCCAGTCCCAGAGGAAGCGCTCGCTTTCCTCCGCGCTGCCCACGATGTCTCCGGTCAGTACGGGCAGCCAGGGAAGGAGATCGTACCCCCGCTCCGATGCGAACAGGGCGGGCATGTCGCGGGTCCAGGTCATGGCACCGGCCTCGTAGCTGTCGGTGAGCAGCCGGGTGATGCCGCGCGCGCCCAGCAGGCCGCCGGCAGCTTCCTTGTAGATGTCGAGATAGTTCCGGAAGTAGCGGTCCCAGGCTTCGGGATCCAGTTTGTCCACCTCCAGTCCGGTGGCATCGGGGGAGGCGGGATGGTTCACCTTGCCGGTCAAGGAAACGCCGAAACGGTAGATCCGCCAGCGCCCGGCGGGCAGTTCGCAGGAAAGCGTCCCGTCCGGAGCCAGGCTGCCGGTCAGGTCCACGATGTCCGACAGGGCGACGGCGTACGGAGTCGGCGACATGTGGAACTTATTGAAGTCGTAGGCGAGGGCGAATCCTGCAAGTTCCTGACAGTGATTTACTTTCGGCACCGTGAAAAGCCGCAGCGAGACGAGTTTCTCCCCGCGGACGCGGAAGCACCGTGCGGTCGTCGCGGGGATGTTCAGGGTCGTGTACTCGAACGGACTTGGCGAGAGTCCGGAGACAAGCCGCCAGGTCGTCCCGTCGTCGCTGCTTTCCAGGACGTTCCGCCAGATTTCACCTTCCCGCGGCCGGGAGGCCGTCGCGCCGGAATTGAGGGTCAGGGCCTGAATGGTCTGCGCTTCGGGGAAAGTGCAGGTGATGACCGTGTCAGAGACGGCGAGCCGGGCCCCCAGGCTCTCCATCGTGCGGTCCGCGTCAGGGATCCGGGCGGCGAGCACGGCCAGGTCGCAGCCGTAGGGCCGGACGGTCACCCGGTCGTTCGGCCGTTCCAGATCCTGGTACGGCCCGACCTTGTTGTACAGCGGCGGGAGCTGGATCCGGACCGCGCCCCCCTCCACCTCGACGGTGCGCCATTCGAGCTTCTTCATCGCTTCTTCGGGCTTCACCCACGGGCCGCCTGTCGAGCTCCAGCCCGGCGCGCTGGCGATGGTCACCTCGAATCCCATCGAATCCGCCCGGTGCAGGGCGAAGCGGAAGGCCTCTTTCCAGCCGTCCGAAAAGTAGGGCAGGTTGCGGACGCCCGTCCTGGGCATGTTCACCCCGCCGGCATCGAACTGGTGGAAGCCCGCGATGCCGGCGCGCTTCATCCACTCCAGGTCTTTCACGATGCCCTCCTTGCTCACTTCTCCGTCCATCCAATGCCACCAGACGTAGGGGCGCGCCACCTTCGGCGGATTCCTGAACTGCAGGATCAGCGAGTCTTCGGGAATATTTCCGGGTGCCGCGCTCGCGGAGATGGCGCACAGCAGGAGCGCGAGGATGGAAATGCACGGGCAATTCATGGCAGGTCAATGTGTCCGAACGGGACGTTTGTACAAATGTACGAAAATCGCCCGGATTTTTTATCTTTGTAGAGATGCCCATTCTATTGAACCTTTTGCTTATGGCTGGAATATTCGGACCCCCGCAGCCGCAGGATGACGTGCGGCCTCTTGCCGTCGCCGGACAGTTCTATCCGGACGACCCCCGCGAACTGCGCGCGCAACTCGGTACCTTTTTCCGAGAATATCCGCCCGTCTCCGACGGGCCTGCCGTGCGCGCCCT
>CABTXO010000138.1 GCA_902488725.1 uncultured Bacteroidales bacterium | reverse complement strand
TGACTGGAGTTCAGACGTGTGCTCTTCCGATCTCCTGCAGCACGGAGATTGATCGTCTGCGGCTTTGCGAAAGCAGGATCGATAGACCGCCCTCCGGGCAACAATTCAAGCAGATCGGCGAAACTAGAGGGCTGGATGTGCGCGATTGCATCCTCACCGATGCGGGAGGTACAAGTCAGTCCGTGATTCTCCGTGGCGGTGATGACGACTTCCTGAATTGCGTAGGAAGCCATGACAAGACGATACATCCGGTCTTTCCTGACGGGACATTCAAGTTTCAGATAACCCAGACATGAAATCTCCAGCCGAGTTGCGCCGGACCGAAGACTGAATCTTCCGAGAGAGTCAGTTACAACCCACACGGAACGATTCCCGGGAACGGTAACGACTGCCCCTGCAACAGCGTCCCCGCTATCCGCTTCCACCACATTGCCCTGAATCAATCCCTGGCCAAAGGCATGCATCGCACCGGAAAGGCACGCTCCCCCTATGAGCAAAATGGATAAGAGTTTTCGCATGCGAAGTCCACTTTTTGAATGAGCATGCAAATCTACGCTGGAAGGTAAAAATGAACAATGCCAATTTCTTGTGATTCATACGGACTGGAATCACAATTATTAACGATCGTCTAATTGGTTATCCGGAATCTTTATTCTATCTTTAATTCTATCTTTAATTCTATCTTTAATTCTATCTTTAACAATTGCACTTACCGGCTTATCACATGATGAGAATTGGCGAAATTGAACTCGAAGATCTGCGGAATACGGGACACTTTCTGCGCTACCGGGACCAGCTGGTCCTGAACGACAACCTGGACATGCTGGGTGAACCGGACTTTCTGCTCCGGATGTTGCCGGATCCACCCCTTCCCACCAAATTTCGGTTCACGACCTTCCTGGTCTGCCGGGAAGGGAAGGCTGATATTAAGATCGATGGAGAATGGTTCGGGATGCAGCGCAACTCCGTGCTGTCCATTGCACCCAGATGCATTGTCGAAGAGGTGAAGACCAGTACGGACTTCAAAGCCGCCATTATTGCCGCAGCGACGGAAACGCCGCTCAGCGAAGGCAAAGAAGCCAGCATCCAGATGATCAAGGCCCATCTGTCCGAACCCTTTCTGATCTCGCTCGAAAGGGAACGGGTAACGGCAGGCCTGACGATCCTGGACTATATCCGGAAGATCATCCTGAAGCCGATCGAGGTGCTGAAGGACGAGGCGCTGTACGGCGCCCTGCTGCTGTTGAGCAGCATCGTGGCACGTGCGCTGTTCGAACGGGGAGACAAGCTGCCGGGCGGAAAAGGTTCCGATCCGGGTGACGTGATGTCGCGCTTCCTGCAGGAACTCAACCAGCGGTTCCGGGAGCAGCGGAGCGTCACCTACTATGCAAACTTCCTGTGCATGTCCCCCAAGCATTTCGCCCAGGTGGTGCACGGGAAGTCAGGCAAATTCGCCAAAGACTGGATCCGGGACTATGTGATCCGGGAAGCCAAAACCCTGCTGAAAGGCGGAAACCTTTCGGTCGAGCAGGTCAGCGAGCACCTGCACTTCCCGAACCCATCCTACTTCGGAAAATATTTCAAAGCGGCCGTCGGCTGTACGCCGAAGGACTACAGCAAGAAGCCGAGATGATTCCTACTTGTTTTTGAGCAGGTCGCGGATCTCTTCGAGCAGCACGACATCGTCGGCTTTCGGAGCGGGTTCCGCAGGTTTCTCTTCTTCCTTCTTCCGTTGGAGCTTCATAATCGCGCGGATCACGAGGAAGATGGACAAGGCGATGATCAGGAAGTCGACTACTTCCTGGATGAAGTTGCCGTAATTCAAGGCCACTTCGGGCTTGACGATTTCCTCACCCTCCATCACGGCCTGATGGAGCACGACCTTCAGGTCCGTGAAATTGAAGCCGCCGAGCAGCCCGCCGACGGCCGGCATGATGAGATCGTTGACCAGGGAGGTGATGATCTTGCCGAAGGCACCGCCGATCACGATGCCGACCGCCATGTCAATCACGTTTCCCTTCATTGCAAAGGCCTTGAAATCGGCCCAGAAAGAACTTTTTGCCATATCGTTAATAAAAATTAAGTGGATTGTTTCTCAACAAAACGTCAGCCCGGGAGATCGATTCCGGCTTGCCCGCATCCAGCACTTCCAGTCCGGACGGTGCGAATCCGTAAATCGGATGCTCCGCACAGGAGGCCAGGTAGAAGTCCATGATGGAAAAGCGACCGCCCCAGTTGTCATCTGCGAATATACGGAATATTCTTTCGGAAACAAGATGAATTCCGCCGAATGCTAATTTTCTGCATTTTTCGGGATCCAGGCGGGGATAGGGGCTGCGGACTTCCCCTGTGGCGATGTTGGTCCATCCGACCAGCCGCATGTCTTCGTTGAAGAGGAGGTACCGCTGCGTCTTCCGATCGCTGACGACCAAAGTTGCAAGTGCATCGGCAGGGTTCCGGGAAATGAACGCATTCAGATCCAGATTCGACAGGATGTCCACATTGTGGACGAGGAAATCCTTTTCTGAAGCATCTCCGGAGCGGAGCAAGGGTTCGGCAAACCGGATGCCGCCCCCGGTCTCCCGCAGGAGATCCCGTTCGTCAGAAAAGCGGACGGTGATGCCGAAATCGTCCTGCTCGTGTACATAGCCGACGACCGAGTCCGCGAAATGGTGGACGTTGATCACGATCTCCGTGAAACCGGCCGCCTTGAGTTTCCGCACGACATGGTAGAGCAGGGGCTTTCCGCCCACGGACACCAAGGCCTTCGGAAGATGGTCGGTGAGGGGTTTCAGCCGGGTTCCGAGTCCGGCGGCGAAAATCATGGCTTTCATATTTCTTTTCTGCACGTACACTCAGAAAATCTTCTCGATGCCCAGCTCCCGATGGAAAATGGTGATCTTCACATCGAACTTGTCGGCCAGATGCTGCGCCAGCCGCTCGGTGCAGTACACGCTGCGGTGCTGGCCGCCGGTGCAGCCGAAACAGACCTGCAGATGGGTGAACTTCCGCTCGATGAAACGCTTCACATGCGGGTCCACCAGCTTGTACACGTTGTCCAGGAACTGGAATACGCCCCCGTCATCTTCCATGAATTTGACCACCTCCTTGTCCAGTCCCGTGAACTGACGGAAATGCTCGTATTTCCCGGGATTGTTGATGGCCCGGCAGTCGAAGACATACCCGCCGCCGTTTCCGCTCGTGTCCACCGGGATCCCCTTTTTGTAGGCGAAGCTGAAGATTTTGACTTCCAGTCGCTTGTCTTCCGCGATGTCGTTGAACTGTGCCAGCGTGGTCAGTTTCGTGAGCAGCTCGGTCAGGTAGGGATAGGCCCGGAACGGGCGCTGGAGCAGCCTGCGCAAGTTGCTCAATGCATACGGGACGCTGGCCAGGAAATGCGGTTTCTTCTCGAAATAGCCCCGGAATCCGTAGGCGCCGAGCACCTGCAGGGTCCGGAACAGAACGAACAGACGCAGCCGCTCGTTGAAATGGGCTTCGTCCACCTGGACATATCCCTTGAGCGCAGACAGATAGGTCTGGATCATCTCCTTACGGAGCTTCTCGGGGTAGCGGGACCGCGCCTGCCACACGAATGAAGCCACATCGTAGTAGATCGGACCGCGACGTCCTCCCTGAAAATCGATGAAATAGGGTTCCCCTTCCACAATCATCACGTTCCGGGCCTGGAAATCCCGGTACATGAAGGTGTCGCCCATGTCCTGCGTGAGATCGTCCTTCAGCCGCTCGAAGTCATCCTGCAGCCGCACCTCGTTGAATTCCAGACCGGTCGCCTTGAGGAAGCAATACTTGAAGTAGTTCAGGTCGAAGAGGATCATCCTCTCGTTGAAAGCCGGCTCCGGATAGCAGACGGACCAGTCCAGCTGCTGCGCCCCCTTGAACTGGATCTTCGGCAGCATCTCCATCGCCCGGCAGAGCAGGCGGCTTTCGTAGGAACTGTACTCTCCGCTTTCCCGCCCGTGCGCGATCACCAGATAGAGCTGGTCGTCCCCCAGATCTTCCTGGATATACCGCATGCCGTCCTCACTGACTGCGAATACCTTGGGCACCTTGATGCCTTTCTCGATAAAGTGTCTGCTCAGCGCGACGAATGCGCGGTTTTCCGCAAAACTGGTCCCGATCACGCCAATAATGGAGATATTTCCGCCTGTGAGGCGGAAATATCTCCTGTTGCTGCCGGAGGAATTCAACTCCTTCGTTTCCGTGACCTGTTGGCCCGTGTAACTTTCAAATAATTGTCGAAGCTTGTCCATCAGTTTCAATACAGATTGTTGTAGTTCTGCCCGTTCGCATAATAATTGTACTTCTGCGCCAGGTTGCCGTACATCTGTCCGAGGACCTCGAGGTAGGGGGCGCCGTCCACAAGCGTCAGCCGGTAGACCGTATCATCCACCTTGTAGAAGTCCATGCCGTCCATGGAGATCGTGTCGTAATCGTCCGGGAGTTCGCTTACCAGGGCTCCTGCGGGAGGAACGATGACCTCGTACTCATTGTTGCCGTTGACGATGTAGAACACGCCGTCCTGATAGTAGTAAGGCTGGGTGGCGTAGGCGTAGCTCTGAACGAGCCCGAGACGGTCCGCGAGAGAGTAGGCAGCGTTCGCCCGGTTCGAATTCAATGCGATGGCATTGTTCTGCGCGGCGAGGGTGGCGTTGTTCTGCGCGATGATCCGGTTCTGCTCGTCGATCAGCCTGTTGTTGGCATCGATCGCCCGGTAGGTCCTGTAGACATTGCCGTAGTAGGCGAAGTTCACGGCGGCGAAGGGGATGTCCATCAGGTCGAGTGCGAACGTGATTCCGAAGGGAGGGCGGCATACGATGTAGTAGTCTGCAAAGGGACGGTAGTAGATCCCGTCGTAGAAGCAGTAGTCGACGCCCCAGTAACGCAGCCTTCTGAATCTCGGCGGCAGGTAGTTGACCCGGTAGCCGTAATAGTGCGGATGGTAGCCCCAGAAGTGGCTCGGACGGCTGTACTCCAGGAAGTCGCGCTCCCTGGGCGGGATCCGGAACACGTTCCGGTCTTCGCCGATCCGCATGAAGTCGCTGCGGGTCTCCCGTGCCAGGCTGCCCCGTCTCGCATCGGAGGCGGAAAGGCCGCCGCGGGTGACATTGCCGACGCGGGCGGATGCATCGCGTGCATCGTTGCGGACGGCGGAACTTCTCGAAGAAGAGGAACGGGTGTAGGAGCCGCGGGCGGAAGATCTGGCGCTTTGGTCGACCGGACGGGCGACCCGGGTGCCGGAGCTTCTGGAGACGGAACCGCGGCTGCGGGAGACGGAACTCCGCGCATCCGAACCGCCGCCGCGGGAATAGGAGCCGGATCTGCGGCTGTCACGGGTGACCGCGGTGCCGCGGCGGGTCGTGTTGTCCTGCGCGCTGCCCCGGACCGTCGGCGAAGAGGACCGGCTAGAGGAGCCGC
>CABTXO010000137.1 GCA_902488725.1 uncultured Bacteroidales bacterium | reverse complement strand
CATGAGAGATTGAACGCAGAGATTGAACGCAACGGCTAATCACATGGTTTTGGACTTGATCCGAGGTTCGCCCCCTCAGGGGCTACATGGTGTGGAACAGGCACTGCAAAGTGCGCAGCAGCGCACCGGCCGGGCCGGGTATTTGCGAGCGGAGCGAACAAATACGGAAAGGCGAAAGGCCGCGGGGGTTCTCAGGGGGCAGAGCCCCCTGAAAGGAAAGGGCACCTCCAAAGAAAGAGCCGGCTTTCGGTTCGGAGCCGGAGGCGACAGGGCCCCCCCGTGGGGAGGCGGTGGAGGGGTTCGCCCCCTCAGGGGGCTACAGGGGGTGAAAAAAGGCAACGAAAAAACTCCGGCCGAAAGGTCGGAGTTTTGGAGGTGCCTAGCGGAATCGAACCGCTGTACCAGGTTTTGCAGACCTGTGCCTAACCACTCGGCCAAAGCACCAATGACATGTGGAGTGCAAAGATAGCGATTTTTCCGCGATCCACAAATTTATTCACACGGGAATATCCCCGGGAACATCCCCTACTCCACGTACAGCAGGAGCCCCTTCAGGTACTCCCCTTCCGGATGGTAGATGTTCACCGCGTGGTCCGCCGGCTGGTTCAGCCGGTCCAGAATCCGGACGGAACGGCCTGTCTGCGCCGCGGCGGAGAACACCGCCAGCGCAAACGCCTCCCGGTCCACCACTTGCGAGCAGCTGAACGTGAAGATCACACCGCCCGGGGCGACCTTGGCGATCGCGGCCGCATTCAGCCGCTGATAGGCGCGCAGCGCATTGTTCAGCGCCCCGCGATGCTTCGCGAAAGCAGGCGGGTCCACGATCATCAGATCGTACTTCCCTTCCGGCACCTCCCGCAGAAAGTCCATCGCATCCGTGCAGAACTCACCATGCCGTGCGGCATCGAAACCGTTCAGCAAAAGATTCTCCCCGACCAGTTCGATCGCCCGCTTCGAACTGTCGACCGAATCGACGTGCACGGCCCCCGAACCCAGCGCATAGACGGAAAAGCCCCCCGTGTAACAGAACAGGTTCAGCACGTTGCGTCCGGCGGCATAGCGTCCGAGGAGCGCGCGGTTCTCGCGCTGGTCCAGAAAAAAGCCCGTCTTCTGACCCTCGGTCCAGTCCACCCGGAACTTGTGCCCGTTCTCCAGCACGACCTGGTCGGCGTCCGAAAACCGATCCGACTTGTAGAGGTAGCCGTCAATCAGTTCGAGTCCGGCTTTGAACGGTGCAGTCCCGGAACTTTTGTCGTAGACCGCCTTCAGGTCTTCACCATAAACCTCACGCAAGGCGGCGCAGACGGCCGACTTCGCCCGGAACATACCCACCGAATGGGCCTGCAGCACGCACACCCCGGCATAATAGTCCACGATCAAGCCCGGAAGCCCGTCCCCCTCACCGTGCACCAGCCTGTAACAGTCCGTCTTCCCGGAATCCGCAAGCAGTCCGGCCGCTTTGCGCACGGAGAGCGCACGCCGGATCATCCGCACCCAGAAATCCGGCTTCAGCACATTCTCGCCGCCGAAGCTCAGGATCCGGACCGCGATGGAGCCGATCTGATAATGGCCGTAGGCGAGAAAGGTCCCGTCGGCGGCATACACTCCGACGACATCCCCTTCGGCAGGATTACCGACAAGCTGTGCGATGGCACCGGAAAAGACCCAGGGATGGAAACGCCGGATGGATTCGTCCCGGCCTCTCTTCAAGAATATCTTCGTCATGCCTTTTCAGTGATTTTGGGAGGGGCCGGCGCCATCTGCTCCGGTGTCAGCGGATGTTTTTCAGACTTGAGCAACTTCAGGTACATCTCCCGGCAGACCCAGGCGTCCGTCGCTGCATACGCCTGCTGGGACTCGGACAAGGTCTCCGCCTCCCAGTTGGAAAGCTGCTGGGTCTTGGAAATGCGGATTCCGAGGATGATCGCCCCCATCTTCTTCACGCTTTTGTCCTTGATGCCGTACTCCCAGACCATTTTCTGAAGGTCGACGAAGCCTTTCGGCGTGAAGTTATGGTGTTTCTCGAGTCCGCGCACATCGTCCCGTACGGCCGCGCCGACCTTCAGGATCCGGCCGTCGGCCAGAATGCGGCAGAGCAGATTCGGAATGCCTCCCATCAGCTTGATCCGGAACAGAAACGCCTGGTCCTTGCCCGAAAGCTGGAGCAGGGAAACGCCGTAGTGGGGCTGGTTCGGAGAAAAGCAGGGGCGGGATTCGGTGTCGAAGCCGATGACCTTCTGCGTCATCAGGTAGCCGACCGCCGTGATGAAATCAAGACCAACCCTGTCGATCACTTTGATTTTACCCGGGAAACTCGCCGAAGGCAGTTCCTCCATTTCCTCAGGGCTGATACTGATTCTGTACATAAGATTCCATGGTTTTCGGGGCGAGTACCTGCACGGTGTCCGCAAACGGTTCCGCAGCAAAACGCCGCGAGAACTGGATGAGGTTGCAGCCGGGACGTCCGGCCCGGGCCGATACCGTCATGTATAATTTCGCGATGGGATAGGCAATATGGTGTGTGAACAGATTCTTTTTCCGCAGCAGCGAATAGCAGGAAGCGGTGAAGGAATAGGCCGTGTCGGCGGATGCGAGGACCGGGGCCGCGCAGCCGATGCGGGCGAACAGGTCCCGGATGTCCGCCGCTCCGCGCCGGGCGAGATCCGGAGAACAGACCAGCAGCACTTTCAAGGCGGGCTTGGAGAAGGTGCTGTCCGCATCGTAGGGACTGACCAGGCAGGTCGTGTCGAGGGCGAAGATCGCATTGCGCAGCACCGCCTCCCGGAACGCCAGACTGTCCTTCACGACAGAACCGGCCGCCAGCAGACTGTCCGACAAGTGGAGGATCGGCACGATCGTTTCCCCGGCGAAGTCAGGAAGGCCGTCAGGAACCGGACGCCCGCTCCCGTTGTCGAAGGCATCGGCCGACAGCAGCGCCTCCGCCGTTTCGAGACACATCACCGGATCGCCGACGAGGGCGATCGCACCGGCGGTACGGCCGGCAACGGAGGCAAGTCCCTGCAACTGCGGCAGGGAATCCGCAACAAGGTTGTCCGCCCACTTGACGGAATCATATTCATGTTCCACGCGGCGGGCGCAGGAAAGGACCGCCAGCACGGCGGCGAGGATCAGGATGCGGGGAAGGATCTTCTGCACGGCTTGTCGGTTAAAAGAACAACAATTCCCGGTATTTGGGCATGGGCCAGCGCTCATCGTCCACCAGCATTTCAAGATGGTCGGCGCTGTAGCGCACTTTCGACATGCAGTCCATGACTTCGGTGGAATACAACTTCGCCCTTTCCGGGATGTCCGGAACGGCATTCGCCTTTCTCCGGGCTTCGACCAGGCTGTCCACATCGGCGGACAGCTGATTCACGAAGCCGGCGATCTTGCGGTAGGTTTCGATCTCCGCTTCGCAGAGGTCCTGATACGCTTCTCCGAAAACCGCCTTGCTTCCCTGGATGTTCCGGATGAGCTGGCGCTGGTAGTTCACGGCCGCCGGAATCACATGGTTGAGACAGAGATCCCCGATCACGCGGGCTTCGATCTGCAATTTCTTGATGTAGGTTTCGTTGAGCACCTCGTACCGGGCCGCAAGTTCGGCGGCGGACAGCACGCCGAGCCGGGTGAACAGCGCGACGGACCTCGGAGAAAGATAGACTTTGTAGGCCTCCGGGTAGTTGGTCACCGCCCGCAGGCCCCTCCGTTTGGCCTCTTCCCGCCATTCGGCACTGTAGCCGTTGCCCTCGAACATGATGCCCTCCGCCTCCTTCAGGAATTCCTTGACCACCGCCATCACGGCATCCTGAAGGGATGCACCCCTCTCCATGCGGGCATCCACGCGCGCACGGAACTCCAGCAGGCTCTCGGCCACGATGGCGTTGAGGATGAAGGTGACGGAAGCGGCATTCACGGAAGAGCCCACGGCGCGGAACTCAAAGCGGTTGCCCGTGAACGCAAAGGGGGATGTCCGGTTCCGGTCGGTGTTGTCCGTAAAAATTTCCGGAATCGAACTGACCATCTTGAGGGTCCTGCTGACGGATTCGGAATTGCCGGGATGGTCGGTGTGCAGAATCGCATCGAAGATCTTCGAGAGGGTCGAACCCGAGAAAACGGACATTACGGCCGGAGGGGCTTCGTAGCCCCCCAGCCGGAAGGTGTTGCTGTAGGTGCAGACCGATGTCATCAACAATTCGTTGTGGTCATGCACCGCCTTGAGGATCGAGGAATAGAACGCCAGGAACTGCAGGTTGGTCGTCGGGGTCTTCCCGGGGGCCAGCAGCCGCTCGCCGGTGTCCGTCCGGAGCGACCAGTTGCAGTGCTTCCCGCTGCCGTTGATGCCTGCGAAGGGTTTCTCGTGAAAGATCACCCGCAGCTGGTGCTGCTCGGCGACCTTCTGCATGACGGTCATCAACAGAAGGTTCTGGTCGATGGCCCGGGTCATTTCGCAATATTTCGGTGCGCACTCGAACTGGTTCGGAGCAACCTCGTTGTGGCGGGTGCAGAGCTGGATGCCGAGTTTGTAGGCCTCGGTCTCGAAATCCTTCATGAACGACATCGCCCGCGCCGGGATCGTCCCCTGATAATGGTCTGAAAGCTGCTGATCCTTTGCGGAGGTGTGCCCGATGACCGTCCGGTCGCAGAGGGCGAGATCCGGGCGGGCCTTGTACAGGGAAGCGTCCACGAGGAAATATTCCTGTTCCAGCCCCAGGTCGACGTACACCTTCCGCACCTGCGTGTCAAACAGGTTCGCAACCGAAACGGCTGCCGCGTTCAAGGCTTGGCTGGCCTTCAGGTTCGGAAATTTCATGTCCAGCGCTTCGCCGGTGAACGCGACGAAGACGGAAGGGATCCAGAGCGTCCGGTCGAAGACGTACACGGGCGAGGTAGGGTCCCAGGCAGAGTAGCCGCGGGCTTCGAAGGTGCTCCGCATACCCCCGTTCGGGAAACTGGAGCCGTCCGGTTCCTGCTGCACCAGCGCCGAACCGCTGAATCGTTCGAACACGTCGCCTCCCTTTTCCGTCACGAAGGCCTCGTGCTTTTCGGCGGTGAGCCCGGTCAGCGGCTGGAAGATGTGCGTGTAGTGGGTGGCGCCCATCTCGATCGCCCAAGTCTTCATGCCGGTCGCAATCTCGTTGGCAATCTCCCGGTCGATCTTCGTCCCCTGGGCGATGGCCGCCAGGACCGCCTCGAAGGCGGGCTTGGACATGTAGCGGCGCATCTTCTTGAGATCGAAGACCCGCTCGCCGAAATAAGCGGAAACGGGACGGCTCTCTTCGAACTTGCGCTCCGCTTTGTGGGAAGCGGCTTCGTTCAATGCACACTGACGGAATGTGGCCATCGTTCAAAAATATTTGTCAATTAAAAGTGCAAAGTTACTACAAAAAAGTGAAATGCGGAAAGATATAGTGATAGAATTGAGTTACAAGGGTTTTGGTTGAAGTGGCGATAATCCGTGAAGCCATTACAATCCCTGCCGAAGCCAAAT
>CABTXO010000136.1 GCA_902488725.1 uncultured Bacteroidales bacterium | reverse complement strand
TCAACGACAAGCACTTCGAAATCATCGTGCGCCAGATGATGCGAAAGGTCGAGATCACGGATCCCGGCGACACCGAATTCCTCGCAGAGGAACTCGTCGACCGCTGGGAGTTCATGGACACGAACGACGGCATCTTCGGCAAGTTCTACGTGCTTGAACCGGGAGATTCCCGGCGCTTTGCGGCCGGCGACATCATCAACGCCCGCGACATGCGAAACGAGAATTCCTCGCTCGAACGACAGAACTTGAAGATGATGGCGGTCCGCGAGGCGAAGCCTGCGACGGCCAAGCTGGTGCTGCAGGGCATCACCCGCGCCGCACTCCGCACGAACAGCTTCATCTCCGCCGCCTCCTTCCAGGAAACCACCAAGGTGCTCAGCGAAGCTGCCATCCGCGGCCGAGTCGACCACCTCGAAGGCCTCAAGGAGAACGTCATCTGCGGCCATCTCATCCCCGCCGGCACCGGCCTGAAGGAGTACAACGACATCATCGTCGGCCGCAAGGACGAATACGAGCAGGAAATGAGCGAACTCTAGTCCGTCTCTGAATATGCGAAAAGGGGGCTGACCAAAAAGTCAGAATAAGTCGCTGAGAATTCAATATTTGAAGGAAAGGCTGACTTCAACCTCGAAAAAAAACGGCACAATTGAGGCTGGCCAATACTTTTTGGTCAGCCTCTTTACTTTGCCCCCCGTCAGACTGCGTCTGACCCCTAGGGGGACTTCGCGCCTACCCGGCGCGGTCGCTTCGCGACTTTTTCGTCACCATCTTTTGTTTCCCAACCCCTCCTTCCACAGCACGCGAAAAGCTGAATATACTGAGGAGCTGCCCTAACGGCATCCACAGGCCGTTTTCGGGCACATTCAGAATCAATCCCTTACAAAACGGCCCGTGGATGCCGCCCAAAAAACAAGGTCCTCCGTCCACAAGACACCTTTCGACACACTGACAATTAACAACTTGCAAAACGCTGCGTGGATACCGTTGTCAGCACAGCTGATGTTATCGGCACCGGCAGATCTTATGCCTCACTGCCGGACAGTAGATCCCACCACTCCACCCGCTCAAACCGCCCCCCACACAACCTTCCGCATCCGTACCCTCACCCCTGCCAACCAATAAGTGAAGCTCCCCAACGGAATGCAGAATATTCATTCCTTCGCATGGGGAACTACCTTCTATCGGCCTGCAGAAGGGGACCACCTCCCAAGAAGTGAAATTTCCGACAGACCATGAGGGACGCAACCCTCATTATCAAGCACTTCCCTCAAATGGAATGCAGAATATTCACACCGTCCGCACATCCGCGCGTCGAACGCGAAAGCCGGATGCAGCCCTGCCCCCAAAGGAATGCAGAATATTCACGCCGTCCGCAGGTGGAATTTTCCGCCGCCATCCGGGAAAACATATTCGGGAAAGAGTGCACGATGGGTTTGCCAGTAGTGGCGGATTTCTTCCACTTGGAAGGGTTGGGATGCTTTGGAGGGGCATCTATGGGTGATGCGTGTCTCCAGGTGGACAAAAACACGTGCCGAAGGCAAACGGTTAGGCCTATCGGTCAGGCACTTACGGTTGCAGATAGCAGGGAATATCCCGTCGTCCGGTTCAAACCCCGGCGACATCGACCCCGCAACATGCGGTCTGCGGCGGCTGCGGCGCGGCGCGGCACGCAGGGCTTTCCTCGCCGCCGGCCGCGGCCGGTTGGCCCGTCCCAGGACCGGATTGCCGGCATTTCGGGCTTGGCTGCCCTTCCGCCGGCCGCCCCGTTTTCGACCTATCCTTCGTTTTGCACATGCCTGCAAAATGTGTATATTCGTACCCGAACTTCTCCCACGGAACCATGCACAAGCTTATCCTTACTCTTTCGGCGACCTTCATCTGCTGCCTTGCAACCCTCGCCGGACAGTCCGGTCTGCGGCCGGTTGCACTGACGTGTGAACACATGACCGATCCCGCGACGGTCGAGGCGGTTGCGCCGAAGCTGTCCTGGATCAACGAACCCGCCGACCCCGCGCTGAAGGGGCTGACGCAACGTGCGTACCGCATCCAGGTCGCCTGTTCGGAGCGGGACCTGCGCCGAGGGGGGAAGCTGGTGTGGGACACAGGCACTGTCGCTTCGGACAAATCCTACCTCATCCCCTATGCCGGCAAGTCGTTGCAGTCCGGCCGTGACTATTGGTGGCGCGTCCGGGTGACGGACGGCACGGGCAAAGTCTCGGACTGGAGCGAACCCGCGAAGTGGGGCATGGGTCTGCTGCGCCCTGAAGAGTGGAAGGCCCGTTGGATCGGTGCGCCCTGGCAGGGCGAAAGAGCCCTTCCGGAATATGCCGACGCTCCCCTCTTCCGGAAAAGTTTCGACATCTCCCGCAAGATCGCTTCCGCGAAGGTTTTCGTGACCGGACTCGGCTACTTCGAGCTCTACCTCAACGGGACGAAGGTCGGGGATGACTGCCTGGTCCCCAATTTCACCAATTATTCCCATCGGCCTGAAATCGCGACGTACGGCTCTGTCAGGATCGAAAACAACTTCCGGGCTGAGCGCGTGCTGTACCTGGCCTATGATGTCACGAACCTGCTCCGCAAAGGGGGCAACGCCATCGGCGCCATCCTGGGAAACGGCTTCTACAACTGCTTCAGCCACTGGGTCTGTCCGTTCGGCAGCCCGCGGCTGCTCTGCCAGCTGGAAATCACGTGCACGGACGGCGAAAAGATCCGGATCGTGTCCAACGAATCCTGGCGCTGCCGGAGGTCGCCGATCATCCGCAACGACGTCTACAAAGGGGAAGTCTACGACGCCGCCCGGGAAGTTCCTGGCTGGGCATCTCCGGAAGGCGACGAAGCAGGCTGGGAACCTGCAGTCCTCCGCACGCCTCCGACCGGAAAACTGACCGCCCAGACCTCCCCCGCGGACAAGGTGACGGAGCGCCTGGCTCCGGTGTCCTTCCGGAAAAATGAAAAAGGGGAATACGAGGTCGATTTCGGCAAGGAAATTTCGGGCTGGATCGCTTTCCATGGCGTGCAGGGGCAAGCCGGCGACACGCTGGACGTCCGCTACATCTGCGAGTCCCCGCTCGGCGTGCAGCAGTATATCTTCAAAGACAACGATCCTGTGTCCTGGCGTCCCCGGTTTACGTGGTACGTGTTCAGCAAGGCCGTGATCCGCGGGGTGGACCAGCTCGCGGCTTCGCAGCTGACCGCAGAGGCCGTGAACTCCGATGTCCCGATGACCGCGGAATTCCGCACGTCGAACGAGCTGTTCAATCAGATCAATGCCATCTGGCAGCGCAGTCAGCTGGACAACATGCACGGCGGAGTCGCCAGCGACTGCCCGCACCGCGAACGGTCCGCCTACACCGGCGACGGTCAAGTGGCAAGCCCCACGGTGATGTACAATTTCGGAGCGGCCGCCTTCTACCGCAAATGGATCCGGGACATGCAGGACGCGCAGAACCCCGAAACGGGCTACGTGCCCAACGGAGCCCCCTGGCAGCCGGGCTGCGGTGGCGGCGTCCCCTGGGGAGCGGCCATGAACATCATCCCGTGGGAATTCTACCGCCATTACGGAGACCTGGACGCCCTCCGCGGGCATTATTTCGCCATGAAGGAGCAGGTCCGCTACATGACCCGCTGGCTGACCCCGCAGGGCACCATGCTCTCCCGCCGAGGCGGCGCCGGATCCGACGCGCCGGTCTACTGGCTCAACCTCGGGGAATGGTGCCCGCCCGGCAAGTCCGTACCGGATGAACTGGTTCACACCTTCTACCTGTGGTACTGTGCCGACCTGACCGCAAAGGCCGCGGAAGCACTCGGGGAGCAGGAGGAGCGCACGGAATATGCCGCCTTGGCGGACCGGGTCAAAACGGCCTTTCACGAAGCGTTCTTCCAAGCCGGGAACCATACCTACGGCGACTTCGGCGGAAATGTCTTCGCACTGGCCATGGGCGTGCCCGAAGAGCGGAAGGCCGCCGTGGCGGAAGCCCTCCGCCGCGAAATCGTGGAGGGGCATGCCTCGCACCTGCACACGGGAATATTCGGAACGCGCTTCCTGTTCAAAGTCCTGGCCGAAAACGGTCTGAACGACCTCGCTGTCACGATCATGAACCAGCGGGACTATCCGAGCTACGGCTTCTGGCTCGAACAGGGCGCCACCACGACATGGGAGCGCTGGGACGGGAGAGATTCGCACAACCATCCGATGTTCGGGGGCGGACTCGTCTGGTTCTACGAAGACCTGGCCGGCGTCCAGATCGATGAAAAGGCACCGGCATTCCGGCATTTCTTCGTGCGCCCGCAACTGTCAAAGGAACTTTCAGAAGTCCATTACGCCAACCGGACGCCCTACGGCTGGGTTTCCGTCACGGTCCGCTTCGACGGCACGGCCGGAACCCTGGAAGTCACGGTCCCGGTCGGCAGCCACGCCACCGTCCATGTTCCGGCCGCATCCGGCGGCACCCGCTCCGTCGAAGAAGTCCCGCAGGGCACCTATTCCTTTGACATCCGGTAAGCGCTCCGTCCGTCGTACCAATGATGACGGAATCCACGGAAATGTGGTTTAGGAACACTTGCGGGGCAAAAAAAGCCGGAGTCTCCGAAAAAATCGGGAAACTCCGGTTTGGTGCCCAAAGCCGGGCTCGAACCGGCACGTCTTTAAGGGACATTGGATTTTGAGTCCAACGCGTCTACCAATTCCGCCATTCGGGCAGGTCGGCAACGGGGTTCGCAGAACCGTCGTTGGAAGTGCAAAGGTATTGAAATTCCGGGAAATTGCAAATATTTCGCGCATAGGGGCTTTCCCGAATATACATTTCCTCGGCTATTTTCAATATATTTGTAAAATTAGAACAACATATTGACAATTTCTAAAATCTCAGGAATATGAGACTGGACGGAAGACGCGAGAGCTCCAATGTGGACGATCGCAGAAGAATGAGCGGCGGCCGGGCCGCCGGCCTCGGCCTGGGCGGCATCGTGGTCGTCGGGCTGATTACCCTGCTGATGGGCGGGAACCTCGGGGACGTGTTCAATGCCGTCACCCGGAACGGCGGCCTGGAGCAGACCGGCGGAAACCAGGAAGCGGAGTTCACCGAAGAAGAACAGCAGC
The DNA here is from genome assembly GCA_902488725.1 of uncultured Bacteroidales bacterium. Taxonomy (GTDB): domain Bacteria; phylum Bacteroidota; class Bacteroidia; order Bacteroidales; family UBA932; genus Cryptobacteroides. The sequence goes on along the minus strand of CABTXO010000136.1, from coordinate 400 downwards.
TGGCTTCCTTCGCCAGCAAGATCCTGGCCGGCACCGAGGACATCTGGACTGCGCAGTTCGCCGCGCAGGGCCTGGAGTACCGCAAGCCCAGGATGGTGCTCTACACCGGCGCCACCTCTTCCGGCTGCGGAAGCGCCAATTCTTCGATCGGCCCCTTCTACTGCTCCGCCGATGAATCCGTGTACATCGACCTGAGTTTCTTCACCTCGATGAGCCGCCAGCTGGGCGCGGACGGCGACTTCGCCTACGCCTACGTCATCGCGCACGAAGTCGGGCACCATGTCCTGCGGAACGTTGCCGTCGGGAATATGCACGTTCTCTTTCTTGACGTCCACTTTGTTCAGGAAGTCTTCGTGCATGCGCCGGTTGCGGCTCTGGGCTGCAAATTTGCCGCTGGGAT
>CABTXO010000135.1 GCA_902488725.1 uncultured Bacteroidales bacterium | reverse complement strand
GCCGATGACGGTCGCGCGGTCGCCGCGGGAAGCCAGGAGGTCGATCGCCTTCTGTGACTCGGAAGCATCGAGGGCGAGGACCATACCGATGCCCATGTTGAAGATGTTGAACATCTCGCGGTGGTCGATGCCGCCGTGCTGCTCCAGGAAGCGGAAAATCGGCAGGATTTCCCAGGAACCTTCCTGGATGTCGATCCCTTGCCCCGCCTGCAGGATGCGGGGGATGTTCTCGTCGAAGCCGCCGCCCGTGATGTGGGCGACCCCGTGGACATTGCACTGCCGGATGACCTCCAGCACCTGCTTCACATAGATCCGGGTCGGGGTCAGGGCGACCAGCCCGAGGGGCTGATCGGATTCCAGTTCCGGATAGACCTTGTGGAGATCCAGCCCGGCATCGGAGAAGATCTTGCGGACCAGGCTGAAACCGTTGCTGTGGATGCCCGTGGAGGCGATGCCGACCAGCACGTCCCCGACCTTCACCTTGGTGCCGTCGATCAGCCTGGACTTCTCGACCACGCCGGTCGTGAAGCCCGCGATGTCATATTCCCCGTCGGCGTACATGCCCGGCATTTCGGCCGTCTCGCCGCCCACGAGGGCGCAGCCCGCCTGACGGCAGCCCTCCGCCACCCCGGCGACGATGGCTTCGACCACTTCCGGACGCGTCTTGCCCTGGGCCACATAGTCCAGGAACACAAGGGGTTCCGCCCCCTGGGCCAGCACATCGTTCACGCACATCGCCACCGCATCGATGCCGACGGTGTCGTGCTTGTCCATCGCGAAGGCCAGCTTGAGCTTGGTGCCCACGCCGTCGGTTCCGCTCACGAGGATCGGCTCCTTTATATTCAGTTTCGAGAGGTCGAACATCCCGCCGAAGGCGCCGATGCCTCCCATTACCCCGGGCCGATCGGTCGACGCGACATGCTTCTTGATCCTGCGCACCACGTCGTAGCCCGCCTCCAGGCTCACGCCTGCCTTTTCGTAATCTACTGCCATATGCTTAAATTTTACAATATTTCATGGATATTCCAGGCCTGAATATGCTGGATGCCGCCTTTCGACCCTAACGGGTGTTCGTCGGCCGAAACTACTACCTTCGGATAATGGTCCCGGATTGCTTCCAATGGTGCATACTCCCGCATGAGGGTCTCCGATTGCCGTTCCGGGTCATCGCTGTTCAAGGAATATGAGACCTGCAGATAGCGTTTTGCATCCCCCTTCATGGCGACGAAATCCACTTCTTTGTTCCGCAGGGTGCCCACATAGACATCGTATCCAGCACGACGCAGATCGAGGTACACAAGATTCTCCAGCAAATATCCCGCACCATAGCCGAAACCTCGGTAGAGGTAGTTGTGGAAGGACGGGTCATTGATGTAGAATTTACAATTGCCTGCGACCATTTCCCGTCCGCTGATGTTGAAGCGTTCCGCTTTGTGGACCAGGAAGGCTTCCTGCATGTAGCTGATGTACAGGGCCACCGTGTCGTAGGTGGTTTTCATGCCGGACTGCTGGAACCAGGCGGCGATGTTGCTGATTGAAATCAGCTTTGAAGCATTGTTCACCAGGAAGGCGAACAGGTCTTCCAGCAGCCGCGGATTCTTGATGTCGTAGCGTTGAATGATGTCCTTCAGGAGGATGGTGTCCCGAAGAGAGGAGACATAGTTCCGTTTGACTTCCTCCCCTTCCAATCTCGTGAGAACCGGCATTCCCCCGTCATGCAAATAGGACAGATAGCTCGCCCGATTCCTTTCCAACGAGCGGAATGCGACATATTCATCAAAGGAGAGCGGAAAGACCTCGAATTTCACATAGCGACCGGAAAGAAGCGTAGACAGCTCCCCGGAGAGCATCTTGGCATTGGAACCGGTGATGAAGAGCTCATAGTCGCCCGCATAATCCTGAGAATGGGAATTGACGAATTTTTCCCATCCCGCTATTTCCTGCACTTCATCCAGGAACACGTATATCTTGCCTTGCGGATTGATCTGTGCCTGATACGTTTTGAACAGATTTTCAAGATCCAGATGGGATTTCAGGGAATCGAAGGCTTCAAGCTCCATGTTGACCAGGAAGGTGTTGCGCGGATCGACACCCGACTCAACCAGTCCCCGGGCAATCTGACGCAGAAGAAAACTTTTTCCAGCGCGCCGCTGCCCCTCCAGCACTTTGACCAGCCGGTTTCCGACGTATGGACGGATTTTTTCAGCGTATTGCGGCCGCGGACAGCCGAAATCCAATTCGCCTTCCCCCCAGAGATTGTATTTGCGCAACGATTCAAACATTTCTTCCATAGCCGACTTTTCTACAAATATATGAAAAATATTCGTTCGTGGAGGAAAATTTAGAATTTGTGTTCTTCCTTGACTTCTTCGATGCTGGAATACAGGGCCGTGGGGTACTTGCCGTTGAAGCAGGCGAGGCACAGGTCGCTGCGCTGTCCGGCCTTGAAGAGGCCCGCTTCGGAAAGGAAGGCCAGGGAATCGGCCTCGATGGCCTGCCGCGCCTGCTCCAGGGTGCGGGACGAGCAGAGCAGCTCCTGGTGCGTGGACATGTCCACCCCGTAGAAGCAGGGATTCTTAATCATCGGGCTGGCGATCCGCAGGTGCACTTCCTTCGCGCCCGCCGCCCGGAGCATCCGCACGATGCGCAGCGAAGTCGTGCCCCGCACGATGGAATCGTCCACCAGCACGATCCGCTTTCCTTTCACGATGCTGATGACCGGGGAGAGTTTCATCTTGACGCCCTTGTCCCGCATCTCCTGGGAGGGCTGGATGAAGGTCCGGCCGATGTACTTGTTCTTGATGAGGCCCATTTCGTCGGGGAGGCCGCTGGCTTCCGCGTAGCCGGAGGCCGCGCTGAGACTGCTGTCCGGCACGCCCACGACGATGTCCACGTCCGCCGGAGACTCCTCCCAGAGAATCTTGCCGGAGGCCTTGCGGAAGGAATGGACGTTCACCCCCTCGATGTCGCTGTCCGGACGGGCGAAGTAGATGTATTCCATCGCGCACATGGCGTGCCGCTGGTAGTCTGAATATCTCCGGCTGCGGAGGCCGTGGTGGTCGACGGTCACGACCTCGCCGGGTTCCAGGTCCCGGACGAACTCAGCGCCGATGGTGCTGAAGGCGCAGGTCTCGCTGCTGACCACGAAGCCGTCTCCGAGCTTCCCGATGGACAGCGGCCGCAGGCCGTATTTGTCCCGGCAGACATACAGCCGGTTCTGGGTCATGATGATGAAGGCGAAGGCCCCTTCGATCATGTTCAGGGCCTCCACGATGGGGAGGATACGCGGGCTGTTCCGCTCCACGGGTTCCTTCTTGATGAGGTGGGCGAGGATTTCGCTGTCCGAAGTGGACTGGAAGAGGCTGCCGCGGTCTTCCAGATACTTGCGCAGCTGGGCGGAATTGACCAGGTTGCCGTTGTGGACGAGGGCGAAGTCACCGCTGTTGTGCCGGAAGAGGAAAGGCTGGACGTTCTCGATGCCGCCTCCGCCGTGCGTGGAATAGCGCACGTGACCGACCGCCCGGTCCCCTTTCAGGGTCGCCAGATTCTGTTCGTTGAACACTTCGGTCACGAGTCCAAGACCCTTGATGCGGGTCATCTGACCGTCTTCGTCCACTGATACGATGCCGCAGCCTTCCTGGCCGCGATGTTGGAGCGCGTGAAGGGCGTAGTACGTCACCTCGGCGGCGCGGGGAACGCCCCAGACACCGAACACACCGCATTCTTCGTGAAGTTCCCTGTCAAACATTTACGTTGCGAAACTAAAACACAAAATTAGACAAAATCCGGGACTTTGTCTAATTTCAGGAGGACGTTTTTCAGGAATAGGTTACCGAAAAAGCTCGCGCAGGACGGCAAGCGAGCGGACATTCACTGCCGACTCGGTGTGATATTCAATGTACTTGAGGATGGATTCCGCGATTTCGTTCCGGGCGGGACCGGTCAGGGGCAGCAGCATCGCCTCCCCGTACGGCCGGGTCAGCAGGGACTTCACCGCCCCCAGATGCTTTCCCGCAAACGGAGCCAGCCCTTCCGTGTCCGGGTCGAAGCCGAGCACGGAGCAGAATTCCAGCAGAAACAGCAGATGGAAATTGGAAAAGTCGCTCTCCAGCGCATTCAGCGTCAGGATTTCCCGCTTCAACCACTCCACAAGCCCTTCCTCGTTCGTGCCGTCCTTCACGACCCGGTAGAGGACTTCGCTCAGGAAAAGCGTCATGGTGTTCTTGTGAATATTTTCCCGGATGCCCGCCAGCGGGGTGCGGCTCACGAAATTGCCGGCGAACCAGAGATCGGACTTCGGATTCTCGGAGATTTCCGCCTCGAGGATGTTCAGCGGCAGGAAAAGGGCCATCGAAGCCTTCGGCCTCACGCGCACCAGAAAGCCGCGCCGGCCATATTCCTCGCTCAGCGTGTGCAGGACGATGGAGTTCTCCCCGATTTTGGTGAAATTCAGGATGATGAGCTCCGCTTTTGACTTCATGGCGCAACGAAGGATCAGGCGTGCTCCTGCAGCCAGGCGGCCATGGCGCGGAGGGCCTTGCCGCGGTGGGAGATTTCGTTCTTCTGCTCCTCCGTGATGTCGGCGGCCGTCATGCCGGGGTATTCATCCGGAATGAACACGGGATCGTAGCCGAAACCGCCGTTGCCGGATTTCCGCAGGGCGATCGTGCCTTCCATGGCCCCTTCGAAGACGTGCACCTGCCCGTGCAGGATCAGGGTGACGACGCTGCGGAAACGGGCCCTGCGGGTGGCGCGGGGTGTCGGGATGCCATATTCCCGGGCCATCGAGGCCGCACATTCGGCGCGCGCCATCTCCCGGAGCAGCTTGTCCATGTTGTCGTCGAAGTCCTTCGCGGGACCGGCGTAGCGGGCCGTGTGCACGCCCGGGGCACCGCCGAGGATGTCCACCTCCAGCCCGGTGTCGTCCGCAAAGCAGTCGCAACCCTTGCGGGAATGGACATATTCCACTTTCTGGAGGGAATTTGCTTCGAGGGTGTCCCCCGTTTCGGGGATGTCTTCGGTGATGCCCAGGTCGGCCGGAATCACCAGTTCGAAGCCGTCGCCGAGGATTTCCTGCGCTTCGCGCAGCTTGCCCTTGTTGGCTGTTGCAAATACGATTTTCATAGTGCAAAGATAGAAAATTCTTATCTTTGTCGTTTGGCACGGCAGTTGCGCTGCCTTGTCCATCCGAACGGACAGAATGCATATGAAAATCAAGAATATACTTGCGGCCGCCCTGGTCTTCGCCCTCGGCACCGCCGCCTTCGCCCAGTCGAATGCGTTCAAACTGGGCAAGTGGACCGAAATCCAGAATGCGATCCTGAAAGAACTCAACCGTACCTACGTGGATTCCCTCCCCGTCGACCGGATGGAGCGGGCGGGCATCGATGCGATGCTCGACGACCTGGATCCCTACACGGTCTACATCCCGGAAGAGGAGAACGAAGACCTCCAGATGATGATCAACAAGACCTATGGAGGCGTGGGCGCCGTGATCTACAAACCCGAGAAGGACGGCACGAACGAGGAAGGGCTTGTGGAGTGGTT
>CABTXO010000134.1 GCA_902488725.1 uncultured Bacteroidales bacterium | reverse complement strand
GGGCCGCCGGGCTGCTGCCGGCGGGCTTCGAGGTGCCTTATGACCAGCTGCTCCTCCGGGAGGACAACCCCCCCGTCTTCGTGCCGGGTGCTGCGGCCTTCGCCGCCGAACCGGTGCGGTACGTGCAGTCGGAAGGGGCCCACATCTTCTCCGGTCTCTTCCGCTCCGACGGTGACATCGCCGCTACCTGGGAAGCCTCGTTTGACAAGGCTACCGGTGCGCTGTCCGCCTACCGGACCGGGGGGAAGGACCTGCTGGCGGAACCGCTGATGCCCAGCTTTGGCCGGGCGCCGGTCGAAAACGACATGGGCGCCGGACTGCACGAGCGGATGGGTGTCTGGCGGTATCCGGAGTTCACGCTGAAGTCCCTGTCCGTCCAGGAGGCGGAGCAGGGCTATTCCGTCGAGACCGAATATGCCCCGATTGCCGACGGTGCCGCACGGGTGAAAATTTCCTACCGGATCTACCCCGACGGTTCGATCGCCGCGACCGAGGCAATGGAGGATGCGAACGGCCAGCTGGCCAAGGCCCCGGACCTGTTCCGCTTCGGGATGCAGTTCACGATGCCCGGACAGTATTCCACCGTGGATTTCTACGGGAAGGGCCCTTGGGAAAACTACAGCGACCGGAACTCCGCCGCGCTCGTCGGACACTTCACGCAGTCCGTCAACGACCAGTACCACTACGGCTATGTGCGGACGCAGGAGTCCGGGGCGAAGACCGGATTGCGTTTCTTCCGGCTGCTCGCCCCCGACGGGACGGGTCTGGAAATCTCCTCCGACGGGAAATTCTCCGCTTCCGCTCTGCCGTTCCCGACCCGGATGCTGGACTGCGTCGTGCACGGGACACCGAAGCGCGCCAATCCGACCAACCGTCAGGTCGGCGAGCCGCGCCATTCCCTCAGCCTCAAGGCCCTGGCCCATGAGAACGACCGGTCGAACGGCAAGACCTATGTGCATTTCGACCTCGTGCAGATGGGGGTCGGCGGCATCAACTCCTGGGGCACGTGGCCGCTGGAACCCTACCGCATCCACCCCGCCGAGCGCAATTTCCGCTTCATTCTGCGCCCCGTGAGCAACTGATCCTTCTTTGCCGCGTTGCGGATTCTTGCGTACTACCTTGCGGGCTTTTTGTATCCGTCTGCAGTGGCGCGGTCGGTCATCCGCTGGATGCGGGAGGCCGTGGAGGGGTGTGAAGAGAGAATGCCGGCGGCGGTGCTGCTCCGGGCAGCCTGGGTGCCGCCGGCCTGCGCGCTGCGCTGCGAGATTTTTTCGAGTTCCTCGAAAGCCATCGCCATGGCCCAGGGGTTCCGGCCGGCGGCCTTCAGGAAATCGTAGCCGAAGTCATCGGCCTGGGTCTCCTGCTTCCGGGAAAAGGATGCGCCGGCGATTGCTTCTCCGAGACTTCCGAGCTGGGAAGCGGAGAGTGCGGCGACGTAGCCGCCCGTGGAGACAATCGCATCACGCACGGCGGATGTAAGAAGGGCCTGCTTGAACTGCTTCTTCGTGTGCTTCAGGGCGACATGGCCGATTTCGTGGCCGACGACCCCCAGCGTCTCGTCATCCGTCATGGCATCCATGAGACCGGAATAGATCCGGACGCTGCCGTCGGCGCAGGCGAAGGCGTTCACCTCCTTTGTGCTGTACACCTTGAAATTGAGCGGTGTCCCGTCGACCTGGGTGATGCCCCGGGTCATGTTGCGGAGCCGTTTGACATAGGGACTGGATTCCGGCAGGACCGGGTTCTGGGCATCCAGCTGCCGGACATATTGTCCGACATAGGCTTGGATCTGCTCGTCGGAGAGCGACAGGGCCTGGGCGGCCTTCATCCCGCCTGACAGCAGGTAGGCAGCGTTGAACTGGCTCGTGCAGGAGACGAACAGCAACGGCACGGCGGTGAGAAACGAGAACAGTAACTTTTTCATGATAATGGGTACTCTTTAAGGAGTCATGGCCGATTCTGCGGTAAACATACATAAAATTTGGCGAATTTTCACCATTTTACGCAAGTCGAATCAAAATCAAGGCCATGCGCTCATCCTTGTAAAGCGGACGGAGCCTCTCATGCGGCTGAACGCCGGACGGGGCAGCCGGTACTGACAGTGCCCAGTCCAGGCCTGCCTTGGCCACCGGAGTGCCAACCAACAATGGCCGGCTAAAAATTGCTTTTTAGCCGGCTTCTTGTGAATTGAGGGGGGACGGAGGGGCCGGGTCAGGCGTCGAGACGGTCTCCTTTCGCGTCGTAAATTTCATTCTGGAGGACTGTGAAGTCGGTGACCTCGACGAGGTCGAGCCGACATTTGTACTTGCGCTTCCACTTGCCGTAGAACGAGTTGTTGCCCAGCAGCGTCGTGCTCCGCTTCAGATAAGATCCGAGGATCGGACTCACTTTCAGTGTGAGATCCCGCGAACCTTTCTCCACGCAGTAGGCAATCTTCCGCTCGATCTGTTCGTCGATGACCACGCTCGAAGAAATCTTGCCCGTGCCGTGACAGACCGGGCAGGTCTCCGCCGTGTTGATCTCCGTCACGGGACGGATCCGCTGGCGCGTGATCTGCATCAGGCCGAACTTCGTGAGCGGCAGCACGTTGTGCTTGGCGCGGTCACCTTCCATGAGCTGCTGCATGTACCTGTGCAGCTCGTTCCGGTGCTCCTGCGACTCCATGTCGATGAAGTCCACGATCACGATTCCGCCCATGTCCCGGAGGCGAAGCTGCCGCGCAATCTCTTCCGCAGCGATCTTGTTCACCTCGAACGTGTTCTCCTCCTGGTCGGAGGTCTTGGCCCGGATCCCGCTGTTCACGTCGACCACGTTCAGGGCCTCCGTCGTTTCGATGACGAGGTAGGTCCCCTGTTTCATCGGCACCACCTTGCCGAACGAACTCTTGATCTGGCGCGTGACTTCGAAATGGTCGAAGATGGGTTCCTTGCCCTCGTACAGTTTCACGATCTTCTCCTGATCCGGCGAGATCAGGGCGATATACTTCCGTGTCTCCTCGTAGATGTTCGGATCGTTCACATAGATGTTCGAGAACGAATCGTTCAGGAGATCTCTGAGAATGGTGGTAGTCTTGCTGTACTCGGTGAAGAGCAGTTGCACGCCTTTGGACTTGGCCAGTTTGTTCCAGGAAGTTTCCCATTTCTCGATCAGGGACTTCAGTTCCGCGACCAGGACGGCGGCATTCTTGCCTTCCGCGGCCGTCCGGATGATGGCGCCGTAGTTCTTGGGGAGGATGCTCCGGACCAGGGTCTCGAGCCTTTTCTTTTCTTCCTTCGAGGCGATCTTCTGGGAGATGCTCACCTTCTCGGCGAAGGGCATCAGTACAATGTTGCGTCCTGCCAGTGAAATTTCCGCAGTCAGTCTGGATCCTTTCGTGGAGATCGGTTCCTTGACGATTTGCACGACCATCATCTGTCCCACTTTCAGCACGTTCTCGATCCGCCCCTCCTTCTCGAGGATGGGGCCGATCTTGATCTTGGAAAACAATTCCGGCAGATTGGTGTTGGGGTTGCTCTTGCGCACGAACTCGTCGAATGCGTTGAAGTACAGCCCGAGGTCCAGATAGTGGACGAAACCTTCCTTCTTGTCCCCGATGTCCACGAAGGCAGCATTGAGCGCCGGAAGAATCTTCCGCACCTTTCCGAGGTAGACGTCGCCTACCGAAAAGCTGTGCCCCTTGCTGGACTCCTTGTTCAGTTCGATCAGGCGATGGTTTTCCATCAGCGCGATGTGAACTTCGTTCGATGTGACATCGACAATCAGATTTTTCTCTGAATTTTCAGACTCCATAAGGAAATTACAATGGTGTGATATCGTAAAAAGGCTGTCCGGGACTTCCGGTCAGCCTTCTTCTTCTAGCAGACTGCTAAAATGGCAGACACAGAAGACTACTTCTTCTTGTGTCTATTCTTGCGCAAGCGCTTTTTACGCTTGTGCGTGGACATCTTATGTCTTTTTCTCTTTTTTCCGCTAGGCATGGCTACAAATGATTAATATTTATTTTTTGACCGCGGCGACGAACACTTTCGCAGGCTTGAACGCAGGAATGTCGTGCGCGGGAATGGTCATGGTCGTCTTACGGGTGATGTTGCGGGCAGCCTTCTGGGCTCTGTGCTTGATGATGAAGCTGCCGAACCCGCGGAGGTACACCGGCTCCTTCTTCACGAGCGCATCTTTCACCGTCTCCATGAAAGACTCGATAACGTTCTGCACGGCGATCTTCTCGATGCCCGTTGCCTTGGCAACTTCGTTTACAATTTCTGCCTTTGTCATAATAACGTAATTAAACAGTTTCTGCAATTCCGCTGAAATAGAATGCGGATTGCAAAAATAGAGTTATTTTTTTTATATTCAAAATCATAAGCAGAAATTTCACGGTTTTTTGTGGCATGGAGATTGACGATATTCCCCGGTGCATCCGCGGCCCCTTCCACGCTGACATTTTGGCAGGGGGCCTCGCCCAACATCGAATCGAATGAAAATGAACGAAAACGACCATAGCGATTTCCTGCTTCCTGGCGGGACGCAAGTGAGCATCATCCCCGTACTGCAGGGTGACGAACAGACGAAGGAGGATCGGGCCGAGCTGCCGGAGACCCTCCCCGTGCTGGCCCTGCGCAACGCCGTCCTCTTCCCCGGCGCCGTGTTCCCCATCACCATCGGCCGCGACAAGTCGATCCGGCTCATCAAGGATGCGGAACGCAGCGGCTCCTTCATCGGCGCCGTCCCCCAGAACGACGTCTCGGTGGAAGACCCCAAGGAAAAAGACCTCTATGAATATGGTACCGCAGCCCGGCTCATCCGGGTGCTGGACATGCCGGACGGCACCATCACCGCCATCCTGCAGGGCGTCAAGCGGTTCCGCATGCAGGGCATCCTCTCCTACGACCCGTACATCACCGCCCGGGTGCTGTATCAGGAGGAGATCGTCCCCGCCGCCGACAACGACACCCGCGTGATCGCGGAATCCCTGAAGGAAAAGGCTGCCGCGATCATCAAAGCCTCCTCCTTCGCCCCCCGCGAAGCCGTCGGCGCTCTCCAGTCCATCGACAACTTCACCTTCCTGGTCAATTTCATCGCCACCACCGTCGAAGTCGAGAACTTCGCCGAGAAGGCGGACCTGCTCCGGTACGAGGACTTGAAGGTCCGCGCCATGAAGCTCCTGACGGTCCTGGACACCCAGACCCAGCTGCTCAAGATCAAGCAGGAGATCAACCAGAAGGTCAAGTCCGACATCGACCAGCAGCAGCGCGAATTCTACCTGAACAACCAGCTTCGCACCATCCAGGAAGAACTGGGAATGGACGATGAAGAGGAGTTCGACAAACTTCGCGCCCGCGCCCGCAAGAAAAAGTGGTCCAAGGAAGTCGCGGACATATTCGAAAAAGAAGTGGGCAAGCTCGAGAAGTACAACCCTTCCTCGCCGGACTACAGCATCCAGTACAACTACCTCGAATTCATGCTGGACCTCCCCTGGGGGCAGCTGTCCAAGGACAACCTGGACCTCAAGCACGCGCAGAAGGTGCTGGACCGCGACCACTTCGGCCTGGAGACCGTGAAGGACCGCATCATTGAATACCTTGCCGTCCTCAAACTGAAGGGCAACATGAAGTCCCCGATCCTCTGCCTCTACGGCCCTCC
>CABTXO010000133.1 GCA_902488725.1 uncultured Bacteroidales bacterium | reverse complement strand
CCGCCATCGTGTAGACGTCTTCGGGAAATCCTCCGAGCGGGAGCGACCCCTCCCCAGCATCCCCCTGCAGGCGGAGTTCTCCTTTCCGCAGGTCGATCTCGGGATGCTTCCGGATGGCCTCATGCAGGAATACGGCGGCAACGCAGTCGGCCGGGAGGCCGATTTCGTCCGATACGATCAGGGCGACCCCGAGCGGATGCTCGATGAAGGGACGCCCGTTGCTCCGGGTTTCGTCCCGGAGCACCTCCGACGCGATCGCCCACGCCCGCCGGACCAGGTCCCTTCCGGCCTCGTCGTACTGCGGAAATCTGTTCTCGATTGCGTCCATGTTCAACGGAGGGACCTGCATGAGGCAGACACCCTCACAAAGATAGAATATTTTTCAATTTTCGGGAAAAAGCCATCCCTGTTTCAGCAGCCGCTCTTGTATATTCAATATATATATTATATATTTGTGTAAAATTTAAGAATATGGCTGGGGCAAGCAAAAGGAAGATCATCGACCTCCCGGAAAAGACATTCAAGTCACTTTCTGTTATGGCAGCCATGAAAGGCACCAATCTGAAGCGCTACATCGAAACCCTTCTGGACGATGCAGCAGAACTTCAGGAAGATGAAGTCATCTATGGCTATCTGGCCGGCCATCGTCCTGATGGTAAAAAGCAGGCGGGAGAAGAAGTGAAGCAGGATTTCGAGTCGTGGCTCGGGATTGAGAAAAAATGAAAGTCGAATATTCGAAAGACTTCGTAAAAAGTGTGCGAAAGCTGTCAGGAAAGACGCTGGATTCCGTACGCAGGACAATCCAGGAGGTAATCGACGCACCCTCCCCGGAGCAAATCACGAATTGCAGGAAACTTGTCAGCTTCATGAATATCTACAGGATCCGTATCGGGGATCTTCGTGCGTTCTTTTCAATACATATTCACATTACAGGAGATACCGTCTTCTTCGAGTATCTGATTTCCAGAGGAGAAGCCTACTCGAAGGGAATGATCGGTAGATTGCGTGAGAAAGATTCCTAAAGCGAACAATACACCGGCTCACGGATTGCTCAAGATCATGTTCCCGAGCCGACACTGCCAGAAGCGGAACGTGCGTCGAGGGCGCGTTGGAATTCGCGGGCGTTGCGGTTGTGCTCGGCAAGGGTGGTCGCAAACTTGTGGGTGCCGTCGAGGGCGGGACTGGCGCAGAAGAAGAGGTAGCCGTGCCGGTCCGGATCGAGGACGGCCTGCAGGCAGGCCCGGGTCGGGACACAGATGGGCCCGGGAGGCAGGCCTTCATGCAGGTAGGTGTTGTACGGCGAATCCACTTCCAGATGCTTCCGATAGATCCGGTTCAGGGTGTAGTCGAAGCAGAAGGCCACGGTCGGATCGGCCTGGAGTTTCATCCTCCAGTGCAGCCGATTCAGGCAGACCCCGGCGATGGCAGGGTATTCCGGAGCGGAGTTCGACTCCCCTTTCACGATCGAAGCCAGGATCGAAACTTCTTTGGGCGTCAGCCCCCGGGCCCGGGCCTTTTCCAAGTTTTCAGGGGTCCAGAAGGCATCCCAAGCGGCTTTCTGCTTCTGCAGCACCTCCTCTACCGATGCCGTCCAATAGAGTTCGTAAGTGTCCGGGTTGAACAGGGAGAACACATCCCGCGGCGTGAAGCCGAAGGGAGCCAGGGCTGCGCTGTCGTTCAGGACATGGAAGACCGTGGCGGAATCCAGCAGTAGCTGGCGGCCGATCTTCCGCGCAATCTCCCCTTTCTGACGCAGAGAGCCCGACAGCACCAGCTTCACCGGTGTCTGCCAGCCGGCCCGCAGCATCCGGGGCACATAGACGCTCGGACGGGCAGGATCGATGACATAGTGCCCGGGACGGATCACGGAACCGTCGTCCAGGTCGTTGCCGAAGGCCTTCCGGAACACCCGCCGCAAACTGGCGGGACGGCGCACGAGCGAGTCCGGTATCGCGGCCAGCACCTCCGCGGGCGTCATTTCGGGAAAGACGAACAGCTCCGTCTCCCTGCGGAAATTCGGCAGTTTGTTGTCTGAATATTTTATTCCCGACAGGAACAAGGCTACGCAGAGGACCGCGATTCCCGGAATGGCTCCGCTGAGCAACAGCTTCTTTTTCATGACATCCGGCTTTATGCGTTCCTATCGCTTGTTCCTGCTGCCGCGCAGGAAGATGGTCTCCCCTTCAGAGGGCACATGATCCGGTGCGAAGCCGTTCATCCTGCACACAGACTGGAGTTTCACCCCGAAGCGCTGACAGATGTCGCGCAGGGTTTCGGGATCTTCCCCGACGATGTATTTGTCCAGACCCTTCGGGCTTTGGTTCTTCTTGGGCTGCAGGTAGACGATCGTCCCCGGCAGCAGCCGCTCGGCGGCCGTCAGGTCGTTGTAGCGCAGCAGTTCCTTCAGGAAGAGGTCGTAGGACTGCGCGATGGAGGAATAGGTCTCCCCTTCCACGGCCGTGATGAAGGGGACCCCGTTCCGGGACATCATCTGCCGCGTCAACGAGAAGCGGAACTGTTCGTACTGGCTTCTGTCCACCGGCTTCGGTTCTTCGATCGAGAGCGGGGACGCCGGGATCTCGGTCGGGACTTCGGGCTCCAGAACCGTCTTCCGGTGCGTCCGGGCAGCCTTGCGGGCTTTGCGGGCGGCCTTCCGGACGGCACGGGCGGAGACCGGCTTCACAGCCTCGGAAGCCGTTTCGGAGACGGAGGGTTCCGGCGCAGTTCCCGCCGGCTTGGCCGCCTTCGGTTTCATCTTGTCGTATTCATGCAGTCCATAGGTCTCGATGTACTTGATGAGTTTCGTGGCGTAACCCGGATCCGTGGCGTACCCGGCCTTCTTCAGGCCTTGCGCCCAAGCCTTGTAGTCCGTGGTCTCGTACTCGAAGAGGAACTTGTAGCGGTCGCGGTAGCGCAGGAAGTCGGAATGGTCCCGGAAGGAGTCTTCCGCCGAATCGTACTTCCGGAAACATTCCCCCCTGGCATCGTCGTCGTAGAACATCTGCTTGCCTGTCCAGTCCTTGTGGCACTTGATGCCGAAATGGTTGTTCCCGTCCTTTGCCATGGACGAAAGGCCCGCCCCGGATTCCAGGATGCCCTGGGCCAGGGTGATGCTGGCGGGCACCCCTGAACGGTACATTTCCCGGACGGCGGTGGGGGCCCACTTTTCGACATAGCTCCGGATCACGGCTTCGCTCTGCCCGGCCGCGCCCCAGGCGCAGGCCAGCGACAGGAACGGAAGGAGAAAGATTCGTTTACCCATGAAATGACGCACTGCTGAATACGGGTGCGAAGATACAACAATTTTCGAAAACCCCAGCCGGGCTTATTCAGGCCGGATCAGCGGAACCTCGAAGACGGACCCGTCGTCCGCGGCGAAGGTTTCCGGGAAGAAGGTTCTGCACTCCGCCTCGTACCGGGCGGTCTCCAGGTTGCGGGAGGAATAGTGGCCGATGACCAGCCGGCGGGCACCGGCATCCCGGGCGCAGCGGGCGGCATCCAAGGTCGTGGAATGGTGGCGCCGCACCGCCTGGTCGGCCATCTCGGCGAGGTAGGTCGTTTCGTGGTAGAGCAGGTCGACTCCGCGCACCCAGTCCGGCAGTTCCGGGAAGGGCGCCGTGTCGCTGCAATAGGCATAGGACCGGGGAATATACGGCTGGTACCCAACCTCCGCAAAGGGGATGACGGTGTTCCCGCCGTCCGGACGCGCACGCACCACGTCCTCTCCCCGCTTGATGCAGCCGATCTCCGTCAGCGTCAAGGCATATTCCCCGATCTTCTCCTTCCGGACATTCATCTGCGGCATCTTTTCCCGGAACAGGAAGCCGAAAGTCTCGATCTTGTGGTTCAACGGGAAGGCCAGAATTTCCATCGACCGGGCGGAATACACGACCGCCGGCTCCTTCATGGTCAAGGGAATATGCCGGATCTCGTAGCCGATCCCCTCGCCGTAATAGGACAGGAAGAACTTCAGGAGCGGACCGAAATTCGCCGGAGCGTAGAGGTTCAGCGGCTTGGTGCGGCCCATCATCCCCAGGGTGGAAAGGAGGGAGGGCAGGCCGAAGACATGGTCCCCGTGAATATGCGAAAGGAAGACCGACTCGATCCCCATCATCGGGACATGGAAGCGCAGGAGGCGCCGCTGGACGCCTTCCCCGCAGTCGATCAAAAAAGAGCGCCCATGCACACGAAGTACCTGAGCGCTCTGATATCTACCGGTCACGGGCATGGCCGAAGCCGAGCCCAGCACCGTCAAAATGAAATCCATCGATTATTCACCTTTCTCGAGTTTGTCCTTGAGGGCTGCGAGTTCGCTGATGTCGCCGAGGGTGGTCTTCTCCAGGTTGGAGTTGATCTTCTTGACGGCACGCTTGGTGGTGTCCGCTTCGAGCGCGATCCGCTCCTTCTTCGCCTCCGAGTAGGTTCTCAGGTGCGACAGGAGGATTCTGCGGGTGCTTCTGCGGAGCTCGATCACCTTGAACGGCAGGACTTCGCCGGCAATCGCCTGCTTCCCGTCTTCCTTGATGAGGTCGCGGCTGAACGCAAAGCCTTCGTCCTCACCCTGGAGCGCGATGTTGGCGCCCTTGTCGGTCAGAGACTTGATGGTGCCCTCGATCGTGGAACCGACCGGGTACTTCTCTTCCATTTCATCCCAAGGATTCGGCATGAGCTGCTTGTGGCCCAGGCTCAGCTTGTGGTTCGCCTCGTCGAAGTCCAGGATCTGCACGTCGATCTGGTCGCCCGTGGCCACCATCTCGGAAGGATGCTTGATCTTGTTCCAGGACAGGTCGCTGATGTGGATCAGGCCCTCGACGCCGTCCTCCAGCTCGGCGAACACGCCGAAGTTGGTGATGTTGCGCACGATCGCCTTGTGCTGAGAGCCGACGGGATACTTGTCGCGGATGCTCTCCCAAGGATTCGCGGTGAGCTGCTTCAGACCCAGGGACATCTTGCGGTTCTCGCGGTCGATGGACAGGATCTGTGCTTCGACCTCGTCACCCACGTTGACGAATTCCTGCGCGCTGTGCAGTCTGGGAGACCAGGACATCTCGGAAACATGGATGAGCCCCTCGACACCCGGCTGGATCTCCACGAAAGCGCCGTAGTCGGCGATCAGGACCACCTTGCCCTTGATCGTGTCTCCGACCTTGAGGTCCGGATCCAGGTTGTCCCAAGGGTGCGGGGTGAGCTGCTTGTAGCCCAGCGCGATGCGCTTCTGCTGTGCGTCGAACTCCTTGACCACGACCTTGATCTTCTGGTCCAGGGTGACGACTTCTTCCGGATTGTCGATCCGTCCCCAGGAAAGGTCGGTGATGTGGATCAGACCGTCCACACCGCCCAGGTCGACGAACACACCGTAGTTCGTGATGTTCTTGACCGTTCCTTCGAGGATCTGGCCCTTTTCGAGCTTGCTGATGAGTTCCTCTCTGCGCTTCTCCTGCTCGGCCTCGAGAAGAGCCTTGTGGGAGACGACCACGTTGCGGAACTCCTGGTTGATCTTCACGATCTTGAAGTCCAGCGTCTGGTTGATGTAGGCATCGTAGTCGCGGATTGGCTTTTTGTCGGTTTGGGGCCCCCGGCGGAAGGGCCCGGGGGCGGACAACCCCGCGCACCGGGCCCCGCTCCTTCGCCGGCTCGGTATGGCCCTCATG
>CABTXO010000132.1 GCA_902488725.1 uncultured Bacteroidales bacterium | reverse complement strand
AGTAACGGTGAAGGCAGTTCCCGCCACGGGTATTTCGTTGAAACCGAGCAGCCTCACGCTCATCGAAGGGCAGTCGAAGGTGGTGACTGCC
Source organism: uncultured Bacteroidales bacterium (assembly GCA_902488725.1). GTDB lineage: Bacteria > Bacteroidota > Bacteroidia > Bacteroidales > UBA932 > Cryptobacteroides. Next base: position 5,602 of record CABTXO010000132.1, on the reverse strand, counting down.
ACGGTGACTCCGTCCAATTCCACCGATCCGGTCGTTTGGCCTTCGACCTGGCCGGGAGTATGTACCGTCAACAATGGGCGGTTCACCGCGGAGAAGACCAATAATAAAATCCTACTGAACAACAAAGTTGTACGTGCAGGGAGTGCGTCAGCTAAAATCGAAGTGAACATCTGCCCGATGTGGTTCTTTGATGCCAAGGCCAAAAAAGTTGTTAAGGAAGTCACGGTAGGTGTCGGAAACAATACTGCGCTTTATTTTGCCACTTATTTTGAGAATACTAACTTATCGCAATGCCATACTGCTTCGGTTATCGGTTTCTCCGACTTTACGGTAACATCGTCAAACAACGGATCTGTTGCCGTGTCAAAAGACACATATACACATAATGGAAAAACATATGCCCGATTCTTTATTGAAGGGAAGAAGGGCGGTGCCGTAGAATATGTTACTGTCAAAATCGGCAACGTCATCAGGCCAATCAAAGTAACGGTGAAGGCAGTTCCCGCCACGGGTATTTCGTTGAAACCGAGCAGCCTCACGCTCATCGAAGGGCAGTCGAAGAAAGTGACTGCCACGTTGACTCCGTCCAATTCCACCGATCCGGTCGTTTGGCCGGCATCCTGGCCGGGAATATGTACCGTCAACGATGGGTGGTTCACCGCGGCGAAGACCACGACCGATAATAATCTTCTACTGAAGAACCAAATTGTACGTGCAGGAAGTGCGTCAGCGAACATGGAAGTGCACATCTACCCGATGAGGTTCTTTGACGCCAAGACCAAAAAAGTTGTTAAGGAAGTCACGGTAGGTCTCGGCAAAAGCATTGCGCTTTATTTTGCCAGTAATTATGATAATACTAAATTATCGCAATGCCATACTACTTCGGTTATCAGTCTCTCCGACTTTACGGTAACATCGTCAAACAACCACTCTGTTGGCTGCTATAGCGACACATATTATATATCCAATGGAAAAAAGTATGCCCGAATCTCTATTGAAGGGAAGAAGGCCGGTGCCGTAGAATATGTTGCTGTCAAGATCGACAACGTCACCAGGACAATCAAGGTGACCGTGAAATAGCCATCCGGGAAATCCCCGGCAAAGCATGAAAGGAAAACAAGGGTGGTACTCCGGTGCCACCCTTGTTTTTCTCGTCCCTGTCCGGCGGTACTCCGTCAGTCGTTGTTCATCTGGGTGATGTCGGCCTTGGCACGCTCGGAATCGCCGATGAGCCATTCGGCGTAGTAGTCCGCCATCCGCCAGAAGAAATATTCATTCATGTCCCCGTAGCCGTGGCGCTGACCCGGCAGGAGCATCATGTCGAACCGCTTGTTGGCCCAGATGAGGGCATTGATGACCCGGATGGTGTTGGCCGGGTGGACGTTGTTGTCCATGTCGCCCGTCCAGAGCATCAGGTGGCCCTTCAGGTTGTTCGCAAGCGCCTGGTTCGTCCTGATGTGGTACACGAAGGTGGTGTCCCCCTTGTTGATTTTCTCCAGGATGCCGTGGTGCTGTTCGCTCCACCAGCGGTTGTAGATGGTGTTGTCATGATTGCCGGAGCAGGACACCGCCGCTTTGAAGAAGTCCGGATAGGTCAGGATGGCCGCCGTGCTCATGAAGCCGCCGCCGGAATGACCGTGGATGCCCACGCGGTCCAGGTCGATGAAGGAATATTTGGCCCCGAGCTGCTGGATGGCATATTTCTGATCCTCCAGGCCGTAGTCCCGCAGGTTGCCGTAGCCGTAGTTGTGGTACCACTTGGAACGGTTCGGGTGCCCGCCCCGGTTCCCGACCGTGATCACGATGATGCCCAGCTGCGCGAGCCGGTCGGTCCGGGTGAAGCCCCGGCTCCAGGAGATGTTGTTCGCCTCCACCTGGGGGCCCGGATAGACATAGTCGCAGATCGGATAGACCTTCGTGGAGTCGAAGTCGAAGGGCTTGTACATCGCCCCGTAGAGGTCGGTGACCCCGTCGGCCGCCTTCACGGTGAACCGCTCCGGGAACTTGTAGCCCGCCTCGAACAATTTGCTCAGGTCGGCCTTCTCCAGTTCCATGATTTTCTTTCCGGTCGCACCGTAGAGAGCAACGGCCGGTGCACAGTCCACCCGGGAATAGTTCGCCACGAAGTACCGCGCATCGTCGCTGGCCGTCGACAGCACATCCATGTCGTCCATGTCCAGCTGCTGCATCGCGCCCCCGCCGAGACTGACGCGGAAGGTGTGCATCTGGTAGGGATTCTCGTTCTTGTTCACCCCGCAGGCGCTCAGCAAGACCGTCCCCGTCTTCTCGTCCACCCCGAGGACATCCTCCACGTGGAAGGCCCCCTCCGTCAAATTACGCACCAGGGTTCCGTCGCTGTCGTACAGGTAGAGATTCGCCCAGCCGTTCCGTTCCGACCAGAAGATGAACTGTTTCCCGCCCTTGATGAAGTAGGGCGTGCGCCATTCCACGTAGGTGCGTTCGCGTTCCGACACCACGGTGCGGGTCGAGTCGCCGTCCACGGGCACGTGGCAGAGGTCCACCCGCTTGAGGTCGCGGCTGATCCGGTAGAGATAGAAGCCTTGGTCGTCGCCGAGCCATTTCGTCGGCCAGTAGTCCAGATAGCGGTCCGCGCCGCGGAGACGGGCAGATTCCAGACTGAGGTCCTGGTCTTTGAAGGCGTGGGTCTTGATCAGGCGGCGGGTCGCCCGCGTGCCGTCCGCCGCGAGGTCGAAGAGGTACAGTTCGCCTTTGGAACCGGGTTCGCCCGGCATCTGGTACTTGAAGGTTTCGAGGGTCGGGCGGGGATTGCTCAGGGAATTGATGACCCAGAAGTCCTTGAGCATGCGTACGTCCCATTTGATGGTGGCGAAGTGACGGCCGTCCGGGGACCAGACCAGGGAACCGGGATGGTGCCGCCTGGTCGTATCGGATTCGGTGTCCCCGGCGTAGTGGTCGTAGCCGTAGCCGAACTGGCGGATGCCGTCCGTAGTGAGCTGGTGTTCCACGAGGGTGCTGTCCTTCGGGTTCTTCACCGCCTTGCGCAGGTTCGTGGAGTCCATGCACCAGAGGTTGGAGTGCTTGGCATAGACGCCCAGGGTACCGTCGGGGGAAACGGAGGCCCAGAAAGGATACCGGTCAATCTCCTTGGCGGTCGTGTCCAGCTGCCGGGAGGCGATGTCGTAGGTGAACCAAGTGGTGTCCCGGTCATTCCTCAGGCCGGATATGATGCTGAATGTGAAAGTCTTGTCATCCTTCAATTTCAATCCTCTGATGGGGATGTGCCGGGCATCGAAGGGATAGCGGACGATCTCGGTGATTTTCATGGCGAGCTTGTCCATGTCGAACACTTCGGTCTTGCTTCCCTTGGCCGGGTCCACGATCCAGTACCGGCTGCCGGAAGGAGTCTTCCATTCGTACCAGAAACGGTCGCCGGATTTGAACCATTTCGGCCGCAGGGTGGTGGAAAACACCATCTGGTTGACTTTTTTCGTGGAGAACCGTTCCGCCAGGGCATAGTTGGCCTTGCGGACGGGTTCGCGCCGCCCTCCGTCGGGCTTCGGGAGTGCCTGTGCACAGAGCGCCACGCTGCTTGCCAGCGCGGCGAGGAAGAGAATTGTTTTTCTCATGTTCATGACATTTTTTATCATATGATTACAAATCCATCTCCAGGGATTGTTCCTGTCCTTTTCCGTCTTTCCACGTCAGCCGGTAACGGCCCCGGAAACCCCGGAAGGACCCCTTGCCCTGCCTGTCCGCGCGCACGTCCAGGCGGGTCTTCCACTCTTCGTCGATCAGCTCCCGCAGCGCATGGTAGGCGGGCTTCGGTTCCATGTTCCTGAAAAACAGTCCGGACACGGATGGCTCCCCGGGTGCTCCGCAGTCATCCACCACGTTCCACCAGGTGATGCCCTCCATCCGTTCGATGCTGAACCAAAGCCGATACAGGTTGCGGGCCAGGATGGCCTGGATCATCCGGCCCCGGTCGTCGTCTCCGGGCGCGGTGATGGTGATTTCGCTCAGATGGATCGGCCGTCCGAGACGGGAAAGCCGTTCCATCACTTCCTTTTCGTACGCCGGGGTGGGCAAACCGCCGCCCGTCTTTCCTGCCGCCAGGTCCAGGCATTGCTGCGGCCGGAACAGGTGCATCTGTGAGCCCAGGACATCGATCCGGCATCCTTGCCTGAGCAACTCGTCTGTCCAGTCCGCATACGACCGGCCGGTCTTGTAGTCGTTGAGGTTGAGCTTCACCTCCGGTCCGAACAGGCTGTCCGCCGTCCGGAAGGCGTCGCGGACATATTCCCCCGGCATGATGCCGTAGGTGCTCTTGCACAGGGGAGCCTCTTCCCGGAAGCAGCCGGCCTCGTAGTCCGCCGTGCTCTCGTTCACGATGTCCCAGCTTTTGATGCGGTCTCCGTAATGCTGTGCGATGCAGACGATGCGGTCCCGGAAGGCTTTGCGCAACTGCCGGGCGAACTGCGGCAGGGAATCGGACAGCTCCCGGTTCGAGATCTGCCGGTATTTCGGGGAAAATTCGTCCTGAGTGCCGCCCTGCAGCCTCCGTCCGGTCATCATGCGGTTCCAAGTCTCCCGCTCCCGGCCGGTCAGAAACTGATCCTGAATCCAGTCGGGATGATGCCACCTGCGGTTGCCCCAGATGAGCGGATGCCCGTGCACCCGGACCCCGCGGCCCAGGCACCAGTCCACCGCCTGGTCCGAAGCGGGGCGCCGCCAATGGAACTGGTGTTTCGGGTCATCCAGTCCGTTCCAGTAGTCCTCCGTGTCCCAGTATTCCGTTGCAAACCGCAGGCGGCCGGGGCGGTCTTCGAAGGTTTTCCAATAGAAGGCGACGGTGGCGGAGTTGAACAGGGTGCCGAACAGCTCGCGATAGCGTGCGTTCGCATCGGCGGAGCCCAACTGGTTGTAATTGAATATGTGCGCGCCGAAGAAGAAGGCGTGTCCCAGCTGCTCGACGTGCACCGTCGTTCCCTTCCGGATCCCGGGGATGGCGACGACGGTGTCCGCCTTGCGGTTCCGCTCGATGGCGGCATCGATTCCGGCTTGCAGGGTGTCGTTCCATTGGGTCCAGTAGGCCTCGCCCATCACATGGTCCGTGTCCTCGGCCCGGTTGTGCGGGATGTGCATCTGCGCCCGGAGGGCGGGAGCTGCCAGAAGCAGTGTCAGCAGGATAAGAAGCGGTCTCATCAGTCAGTTAGCGTTTGCAGGTCATGCCCGGCGCGGAATCATCCGGGCCGCAATATTTGCCAAAGATAGGGATTTTCTGCGGATTTCCAGTACTGTCACAACCGTCGGCGTGCCTTCTGCAGTCCGTCGCATCCGGCGGTCAGGATGATCTTGCCGGTCCCGGTCCGTCCCGATGGATTTGCCGAAAAAAGATGTGGAATATTCGAAGTAAATGCGAAAATTTATGTATATTTGAATGCCGGTTGGAGGATTTATGCCTATCTTTGCCTTGATGTGGATGAGGGGATGCTTGGGGTGACCGCCTTTTGAGGAAGCCCCTCCGCTGGTATGGAAAGTATTTCTATTGACAATTGTAACAATAAAGCTTATGAAAAAGAATTTGTTTTCATTGATGTCGCTGTCTATTCTGATGGCATGT
>CABTXO010000131.1 GCA_902488725.1 uncultured Bacteroidales bacterium | reverse complement strand
TCATCACCACAAAGAAAGGGGCCAGCATGAAGCCGGTTGTCGCCTTGAATGCAAGCGTGAGTCTTTCCGACTGGACCCGGATTCCCGCGCGCGTGATGGACGATGAGACCTTCCTCAAGAATCGCTTCTATTCCCAGCAGGGCGCAGGCAACAAGTCCTTCACGGGCAAGAAATGGGAAGATTATCAGAAACTGTCCGTTGCGGCGGGCGAGTTGCTCAACTCCGATGCCGAGTTCCCCGCATTCGAGCAGGGGGTGAAGACGGACTGGCTCAAGGAAATCTCGCGCATCGGAGTCGGGCAGAAATACGACCTCAGCGTTTCCGGGAAGTCTCAGCATGTCAACTACTATGTGTCCGGAGATTATACACGCCAGCAAGGCATCCGGCTTGGGGACGACTACATGAAATACGGAGTTCTTGCCAAGATGGACATCAATGTCACCGACTGGCTCACCGTCGGTGTGAAGGGCAACTACCTGGGTGCAGAGAACTGGGGGCAGACTGCACGTATTCAGAACGCGACCTGGGTTTCTCCCTATTCGTTCACGCACGCCCGGCAGAAAGGCTTCGAGAACTGGCCGAATTCCAAACCGGACGGCAGCAGCGCCAGTCCGCTCTGGGGGTCCGGTGCCAACGACTCCTACCTCTGGACGGATCGTACCAGCCACAGCGCCAACATCAACGGTGTCGGCTATGCCCAGATCGACTTCCCCTTCATCCCCGGTCTCTCCTACCGGTTCACGATGCAGGGCCAGTACAACACGGGCAACACGGATGTGTTCAACAATCCGGAAATCAAAGTGGACACGGACAACACCGCCCACATGAGTTATCCCGCGCAGTTCTCGAAAGAGGTGGGCGGCTATTCCTGGATGAACCGCACCAATGCCTGGAACATCGACAATGTCCTCACGTACGCCCGCGATTTCGGCGACCACCACTTCGACGCAATGGTTGGCTATACGCGTGAACATTCCAACTACGAAGCCCTCCGGGTAGATTTCAAAGGCTTCGACATGAACACCAAGCTAGGTGTCTACAAAATGGACGCTGCCGACCCGGCCAACACGCAGACGAAGCGTTCGCGTACGGTAAGTTCTGCCATCGGCTACATTGCACGGGCGAACTACAACTTCCGGAACACTTACTATGCGACGGTGAACTTCCGTCGTGACGGTTATTCCGCCTTTGCGGAAGGACGCAAATGGGGCAATTTCTACGGCGCTTCCGCTGCGTGGGTCATCAGCAATGAAGGCTTCATGCGGAATCAAAGTCTGTTTGATTTCTTGAAGCTCCGCCTTTCCTGGGGCCAGAACGGAAGCCGCTCGGTCACTCCGTACCAGACGCTTGCGACCGTGAAAGCGGTTGCTTCGAACAACGGCATGATGACCTACACCTGGCTGGGCAACGCCAGTGCCTACGGTGCCATGATCACCGGCATCGCAAACCGGGCCTTGACTTGGGCGACGGTGGAGAAATTCAACGCCGGTCTCGACTTCTCGACGCTTGCGGGACGGCTGAACGGCAGCATCGACGTGTACACCGGCAAGACTAGAGACATGATCATGACCCGTTCCGTACCGTACATGACCGGTTATACCACAGCCTACGACAATGTGGGAAGAGTGACCAATGACGGTGTGGAAATCGTGCTCAATTCCGTCAACATCGACGGAGACGGACGCAACAGCTTCCGCTGGGAATCCAGTCTCGTGTTCGATGCCAACCGAAACTGTGTCAAGGAACTCTATGGAAAGGGTGCGGACGGCAAGGAGTCGGATGATGTGGCCAATGCGCTTGCCTACGGTTTCGATTCTTATTATGCCCTCCAGGTCGGTCATCCGATCGGATCGGCCTACGACCTCAAGAAGCTCGGGATCTTCCAGAGCGAGGACGAAGTCAAGTCCTATGTCGACAAGGACGGCAAGATGATTCAGCCGAAAGCCGTTCCCGGAGACATCAAGTTCGAGGACTGGAACGGAGACGGCAAGATCAGCGGCGCTGACCGCCATTTTATCGGCTCTCCCGATCCACTCTTCACGGTCAATCTCGGCAATACGCTCAGTTGGAAGAATTTCTCTCTGTACTTCAACTTCCGTTGGGCACAGGGCGACAAGGAACACTTCCTCTGGTTTGACCCGAACGCCTTCGAGACAACGATGACCGGCGGTGCGCAGCTTGCGGCGGTCAAGCCTTGGACGGAAACGAACCACACTGACAAGTACCCGAGATACGGATGGTCGAAGACAAAGGATTATGAATTGAAGTATCAGTTCTGGAATCAGCGGACCTTCCTGAAGCTCAAGGATCTGTCCTTCTCTTATTCCTTCAACGAGAACCTCGTGCAGAAGATCGGGCTTGGAGGAGCGCGCATCTATGTCGCCGCGACGGACCTCTTCACCCTCACGAGCTGGTCCGGGCTGGATCCCGAGAATGCCGGCACGATTGCAGGCAATGCCGCATCTTCCCGTTTCGGAAGCAACGGTACCTACAAGACCGTCACTTTCGGCGTCAACTTGACTTTCTAATCATTAGCAAGAATTGAATATGAAACTTTATAATTTTATCGGGGCAATCCTCGCAGGAAGCGTTCTCCTCGGCAGTCTTGCCGGCTGCATGAAAGACAGCGAATTCTTGGAGGAGAAGTCCTATGATTTCAACGACAAGACCTACTATCAGTCACAGTACGAGATGGAGACGGGGCTGGCGGCCTGCTATTCTGAAATTCAGTATCTGATTCTGGGGCAGATGCGGACCAACCACTCCTTCATGTTGATGGGGACCGGTCTTGACACCTTTACGCCCACCAATGCCAACGACCCGCTTGCCAATATGGTGGCGATGGACCCCGGCAACGGGTACTCCCGCCACTGGTCGGAATACCTGTTCAACCTGGTCGGCCGCTGCAACATCGTGATCAACAAGATTGACGAGAACACGGAGGTCTCCTACTCCACGCCCACCCGGAAGAACGAACTTCGCGCCGAGGCCGTGTTCATGAAAGCATGGGCCTACCGCTGCCTCGCCGGCATGTTCGGCAACGTTCCGATCCTGGACAAGTACACCGCCGGCCTGGAGGGCATCTTCGCTTACGAACCGTCCGATCGGCAGGCCGTCTGGGAATATGTCAAACAGCAAATGACCTGGGCGGAGGAGAATCTCCCCGTGAAACCACGGTTGACCGGTACTGTGACCAAGGCTGCCGCTGGCGTGTATCTGGCTGAAGTGAATCTCGCCCTCGGTGATTTCAAGGGCGCCAAGGATGCTGCGACCCGTGTCATCGACAAGACGGACGGGAACTATGAGATCATGACCAAGCGCTTCGGCAACCGCAAGGATGAAAAGACCGACCGCTACGGGAATCCGCTCAACCCCTACTGGGATCTCTTCCGGGGATCGTGGGGGCGGAACATCTACACGGGAGAAACCGAGATGAAGGCGAAGGATTCCAATCCGAACGCTCCCGACAACAAGGAGGCCATCTGGGTCTGCCAGTACAACTACGGGACTTTTGGAACGGGCGGCGGTGGCGATGCCTGGTGGCGTACGCACCGTTCTGCGGTCGAAGCGTGCTGGACTTCCGGCATCTTGGTCGGGAGTCAGTCCACCCGTGTGAAAGCGGACGGAAAGACGAAGGTCTATTTCTTCGGCGACAATGTCGCCTGCTATCCCGAAGGGGTGAAAGCCTCCTCCAAGCTGTCCGAAATCCCCGGCTGCGAAAAACGTTATGTCGCCAATGTCGCCCAGGACTCCCTCGGTGCGCGGGTTCCGCGCATGGGGACGGCCTGCATTCCGACGGAATATGTCTACGGCGATCTCTGGAAGGATGACCCGGGCGATTTCCGCGGCAGCGAAACGATGATCCAGCGGAACTTCTTCACGGCAGGCGGCACGCGCTGGTTCGACGAGAAGGCGGCGATGTATGCCCGCGAGAAGGCCGCCAAGGGGACTGATGACGAGAACACCTACAAGATCAACCCCGGCGACACTTCCTGGATATTCCCCCGTTTCTGGAAATTCTCCGATGACGTGCACCCGAACAAGTCCAACCAGCAGTATGATGTGGACTGGTACATGATCCGTGTTCCTGAAGCCTATCTGCTGCGTGCGGAGGCCAAACTGGCCTTGGGCGACAAGGCCGGTGCGGCTGATGACATCAATGTCCTTCGCCGCCGGGCCAATGCAAAACCTTGTACGGCAGACCAGGTGGACATCGACTACATTCTGGACGAACGTACGCGCGAACTCTTCGGCGAAGAGCACCGCTGGATCACCTTGAACCGTCTTTCCTGCAACAAGAATTGCGGTGCGTACGTGACCAGCAAGTATCCGGTGCAGGATGCGACCACCAGCAACACGATGTACGAGCGCTGCCGCAAGTATGGTTTCGGCTACGAGAACGCTCCGGGCGCCCGCGAGTCCTACACGGATGCTCAGGGCAAGACCCGCCATCGTTCTTCTTTCAAGCCCCACAACTTCCAGTACCCGATTCCGACGCAGGTCATCCAATCCAATAGCGGATTCGAGTACCCGCAGAACCCCGGCTATTGACAGACCGGTGAACCGAACAGCTGATTATGGAGGCCGACACCCATGAAGGGGCCGGCCTCCGTTTTCAAGTCCACCCCCGACCTCTTGACCGGGAACGAATTATTGCGTATTTTTAAAAAATATTCCTGCAAGCTGCCATGAAACGATCTGTCGATATCCTTCTGCTCGCTTTGGTTGTGTCGGGTCTTTCCTGCTGTACTTCCCGTTCCTTCCAGAAAAGGGCGGAAAGGCAGCTGCCGGTCTCTCTGCGTGCGGAACTCTCCTTTCAGGGAGCCGACACGGCAAGCATTCAGATCCATCATCTGAAGACGGTTTACGCCGACGATAGCGTCAGCCTGCTGCAGTTCACGGCGGTGTACAACGATTCGACCGGTGCGGAGCAGCAACTGGATCTCCGGTACATCTACCTGTTCGACCGGTTCATGAGCGTGGCGGAAGGCAGGCCGGTGTTCAACGAGGCCTTCCGGCAGATTCCCTGCATGCCGGACAAGAAGATCAAGGAGGCCCGCAGAACGGCCCGCAAGACGGGGGAATCGGTTTACAGGAGTGTTTTCGGAGCCACGCTCCCGGTCAGACATCCGATACCCCTCACGCCATGAACCCGTTCTCGCTTGCATTCCGCGAACAGCAGCAGCTGTTCCTGTACGACTGGAAGTACCTGACGGGCCTGCTGTTCCAGATCGGCGGCCTGTCCACGTTGACGGCCCGTTTTCTGGTTCAGTTTTTCTATTCCCCGCCCGCCGCGTTCCTGCTGACCTTGTCGCTGTTGGCGCTGTCGGTGCTGCTGTGCTGGCGGACGATGGCTTCCGGTCATGCCGACTGGCATCTGCTGCCGTTCTGTCTGATCCCCGCCCTGTTCCTCGGAGCTTCCCTGTCCGACAACAGCCTGGACTACGCTGCCCTGATTGCCTTCCTGTCAGCGCAGGCGGCTCTGCTCGTCTATTCCCGAAGGGAAATGGGCAAGGCGGGATGGGGTGCCGGATTGACGGTGCTGCTTTTCTTTGCCGCCGGCCCGGCGTCCTTGCTGTTTGCGGTCACAGCGCTGGTGCTGGATCTCCGGAAAGACCGTCGGACCCGAACCTTCGTCCGGGGATTGTCGTTCGTCGTTCTTGCCCTGCTGCTGGCGGCCGGCGGGGGCTTGACGGGGCGGGTC
>CABTXO010000130.1 GCA_902488725.1 uncultured Bacteroidales bacterium | reverse complement strand
GCGCATCCTTGGTAAGGATGAGGTCATGAGTTCAATTCCCATCACCGGCTCAAACTATTGTTTTGGACGCAACTCAATTTTATTCATAATATTATGGCAAAAGAAGTTTTTCAAAGAACAAAACCGCACGTCAACATCGGTACAATTGGCCATGTTGACCACGGCAAAACGACCTTGACTGCCGCCATTTCGAAGGTTCTTCATGAGAAGGGCTTCGGAAGCGAGGACATCAAGTCTTTTGATCAGATTGACAACGCTCCGGAAGAGAAGGAGCGTGGCATCACCATCAACTCTTCCCACATCGAGTACGAGACCGCGACACGTCACTATGCACACGTCGACTGCCCGGGCCACGCCGATTACGTGAAGAACATGGTAACGGGTGCAGCGCAGATGGATGGTGCAATCCTCGTAGTTGCCGCTACCGATGGTCCGATGCCCCAGACCCGCGAGCACATCCTGCTCGCCCGTCAGGTGAACGTCCCGAAGATCGTCGTGTTCATGAACAAGGTGGACCTCGTCGACGACGCCGAGATGCTTGACCTCGTTGAAATGGAAGTCCGCGACCTCCTTTCCTTCTACGGTTACGACGGAGACAACCTCCCCGTGATCCGCGGATCCGCACTCGGTGCGCTGAACGGTGAACCGCAGTGGGTTGACAAGGTCATGGAACTCATGAACGCTGTCGACGAATACATTCCGATTCCCGAGCGCGAGAACGAGAAGCCTTTCCTCATGCCGATCGAGGATATCTTCTCCATCCCCGGTCGCGGCACTGTCGTCACGGGCCGTATCGAAAGGGGTACGATCCACGTGAACGATCCCGTCGAGCTCGTCGGCTTCGGCGACGGCCCCCGCAGCACCGTTGTCACGGGTGTCGAAATGTTCCGCAAGCTCCTTGACCAAGGTGAAGCCGGCGACAATGTCGGTCTGCTTCTCCGCGGCATCGACAAGAAGGAAGTGAAGAGAGGCGAGGTTGTTGCCAAGCCGGGCTCCATCACCCCTCACAAGCACTTCAAGGCGCAGATCTACGTCCTCAAGAAGGAAGAAGGCGGACGCCATACTCCGTTCCACAACAAGTATCGTCCTCAGTTCTTCATCCGCACCCTGGATGTGACGGGTGAAATCACCCTGCCTGAAGGCGTCGAGATGGTGATGCCGGGCGACAACGTCGAGATCGATGTTCAGCTCATCACCGCTGTTGCACTCAACGAGAACCTCCGCTTCGCCATCCGCGAAGGCGGTCGTACCGTCGGTGCCGGACAGGTCACCAAGATTCTTGACTGATTCAAGATTTACCGTGCGGATGCCCGCAACCGGGCATCCGTTTTCAGGGGAATAGAACAAGGGTAGTTCAGCGGTCTCCAAAACCGTAGATGTGGGTTCGAATCCTGCTTCCCCTGCCAATATCAAAGGTTACGATTTGGTACAAGTTTAACAGACATCGTAGAAGCTTCCAAATTACGACGTCCATTAAATGCAAAGATGAGAAAGTTTACGAACTATCTTAAAGAGTCTTACATCGAGCTCACCAAGAAAGTCACCTGGCCGACCTGGGACAAACTGCAAAGTTCAGCCCTTCTCGTATTGGTCGCCACAGTGATCATTGCGGCTGCGCTTTTCGTGGTAGACTTTGCTTTCCAGCATCTGATGACTGCCATCTACACATTGTAATTCGTTGATTACCATGGGTGAAATGAAATGGTATGTCCTTCGGACGGCGGGGACCAAGGAAAAGAAGGCCAAAGATTATCTCGAGAAAGAGATTGAAAGAAGCGGCCTGCAGAACCAGGTTGGACAGGTTCTGGTTCCGGTAAAGAGAGAGATTGTGACCAAAAACGGCAAGCGGAAGGTGGTCGAAAGACTGCTCTTCCCGGGCTATGTGTTGATCCAGGCTCAGCTCAGCGGAGAACTGGAATACATCATCCGCAACCTGATTCCGGGAATGTCCGGATTCCTCACCGAAAAGAAGACGACCGGTTCACAAACCGAGCGAATCCCCGTCCCCATCCGGGATGAGGAAGCGATGCGGATCCTGGGTGAACAGGACGAAAATGTGGACAATGCCGCCGAAACGCAGGTGAACTACGAAGTCGGAGAATCCGTCAAGATCACCGACGGGCCGTTCAGCGGTTTCAGCGGAACTGTCGAGGCAATCGAGGAAGACAGAAGCAGACTTAAGGTAATCGTGGTGATTTTCGGCAGGAAGACCCTGCTCGAACTCAGCTTTACACAAGTAACGAAAGAATAACAGTTAATCATGGCAAAAGAAGTTACCGGATTCATCAAACTCCAGATCAAGGCGGGAGCGGCCAATCCAGCACCTCCGGTAGGACCGGCGCTTGGTTCCAAGGGCTTGAATATTATGGACTTCTGCAAGCAGTTCAATGCCGCCACGCAGGGTGCGGCGGGCAAGATTCTGCCTGTGGTGATCACGGTCTATTCGGACAAGTCCTTCACTTTCGAGGTGAAGCAGCCGCCTGTAGCGATTTCCATCAAGGAAGCCGCGAAGGTACAGAAGGGTTCCGGAGAGCCGAACAGGACGAAAGTCGCATCCATCACCTGGGACCAGGTGAAGACGATCGCCGAAGGCAAGATGCCCGACTTGAACGCATTCACGCTTGCATCCGCAATGAAGATGGTTGCCGGCACCGCAAGAAGCATGGGCATCACCGTCACGGGAGAATTCCCTGAGAATCTTTAATATTCACATGCAACATGAGTAGATTGACAAAAAATCAAAAAGCGGTTGCCGAGAAGTACGATGCTTCGAAGCTGTACGCACTATCCGAGGCCTGTGAACTCCTCAAGGAAATCACCTACACCAAGTTTGACTCCTCCGTCGAGGTGACGGCCAATCTGGGTGTCGACCCTCGCAAGGCCAACCAGATGATCCGCGGCGTGGTCACCCTTCCCAACGGAACGGGCAAGACCGTCCGGATTCTGGTACTCTGCACTCCCGACAAGGAGAACGAGGCGAAAGAAGCAGGAGCGGATTATGTGGGTCTCGACGAATATGTAGAAAAGATCAAGGGTGGCTGGACCGACGTGGATGTCATCATCTGCACCCCTTCCGTCATGGCGAAAGTGGGCGCTCTGGGCCGCATCCTCGGTCCGAGAGGTCTCATGCCGAACCCGAAAACGGGTACGGTCACGATGGAAGTCGGCGAAGCCGTGAAGGCTTCCAAGGGCGGCAAGATCGATTTCAAGGTTGACAAGACCGGAATCATCCATGCGGCCATCGGAAAGGCATCCTTCACCCCTCAGCAGATCTGCGAGAACGCCACTGCGCTCCTCAACGAAATCCTGAAGCTGAAGCCTCAGGCCCTCAAGGGAACCTACCTGAAGGGAGCCTCCATATGCACCACCATGAGCCCCGGCATCAAGATCGATGTCAAGGCGTTCGCCAGCGGAAACGCTGAATAATAAAAGCATTCGATCATGAAGAAGGAAACAAAAGTACAGGTCATCGAGGCCATCTCGGAACAACTGAAGATGTATCCTAACTACTATGTCACCGACATAGCTGGATTGAATGCGGAAGACACGGTGAAGCTGCGCCGCGCCTGCTTCGAGCAGGGCATCAAGCTGACCGTCGTCAAGAACACCTTGTTCACCCACGTGCTGAAGATGTTGAACAACGAGGAGATGAACAACCTCCTCCCCACCCTCGTCGGAAACACGGCCATCATGTATGCCGAAACGGCGAACGCACCTGCGAAACTCATCAAGCGGATGCAGAAGGAAGGCCTTCAGAAGCCGGTCCTGAAAGGTGCTTATGTGCAGGAATGCGCATTCGTGGGCGCCGACAAACTGGACGAACTTTGTGCGATCAAGTCCAAGGAAGAACTCATCGGGGACATCATCATGCTCCTCCAGTCTCCTGCACGCAACGTCATCTCCGCTCTCGAGAGCGCAGGTGGCAAGATCGCCGGAATCGTCAAGACGCTCTCGGAAAAAGAAGAAAAGGAATAATAACATAAACAATTTAAACATTATCAATTATGGCAGATGTAAAAGCACTTGCAGAAGAGTTGGTTAACCTTACTGTAAAAGACGTTCAGGAACTTGCGAAGGTTCTCAAGGAAGAGTATGGTATCGAACCCGCAGCCGCAGCCGTAGCTGTCGCCGGTCCCGCGGCCGGAGCCGCCGAGGCTGCTCCCGCCGAACAGACCGAATTTGACGTTGTCCTCACCAGCGCCGGCCAGGCGAAACTTCAGGTCATCAAGGCCGTGAAGGAAGCCCTCGGTCTGGGACTCAAGGAAGCGAAGGATCTCGTGGACGGTGCGCCCGCGAACCTCAAGGAGAAAGTTTCCAAGGCCGAGGCTGAACAACTCAAGGCTGCCCTCGAAGAGGCAGGAGCCGAAGTTGAGGGTAAATAACCCAGCTTCCCCTGGCGGGAAATTATTCAGGTTTAGAGCCTAGATGGCTCTAAACCTTTTTGTCGTATTAAGTTTTTCTCCATTCCCCAAAGGCAGAACATGTCAATAAAGACTAACAACAAGCGAATTTTGTTCGCCACATCAAAAATTCTGGAATATCCTGACCTGCTGGAAGTTCAGTTGAAATCTTTCAAGGATTTCTTCCAGTTGGAGACGACCCCGGAGAACAGGAAGAACGAAGGCCTGTTCCAGGCTTTTCAGGAAATATTCCCGATCGAGGACACGCGGAACAACTACAAGTTGGAGTTCATCGACTATTTCATCGATCCGCCCCAGTATTCGATCGAAGAGTGTCTTGAGAGAGGAGTCACCTACGATGTTCCGCTGAAGGCGAAACTCCGCCTTTCGTGCACCGATCCCGAGCACGAGGACTTCGACACGAGGATCCAGGATGTGTATCTCGGCAACATTCCCTACATGACGCCTGCCGGCACGTTCGTCATCAACGGATCGGAAAGAATCATCGTTTCACAGTTGCACCGCTCGCCGGGCGTGTTCTTCGACCAGAGCATGCACGCCAACGGCACGAAACTGTATTCAGCGCGCATCATCCCCTTCAAGGGTTCCTGGATCGAATTCGCAACGGACATCAACAACGTGATGTACGCCTACATCGACCGCAAGAAGAAGCTTCCTGTCACGACCCTGCTGCGCGCCATCGGCTACAACAGCGACAAGGACATCATCGACATCTTCGGACTCGCGGACGAGGTGAAGGTCTCCGCAAAGACGCTGAAGGAGAACAAGGGCCGCAAGCTGGCAGCCAAGGTACTCAAGACCTGGACAGAAGATTTCGAGGATGAAGACACCGGAGAGGTCATCCCGATCGAACGTACGGTGGCCATCGTGGACCGGGGCGAGTTCCTGGACGACGATACCATCGCCAAAATCTCCGACACCGACGTCAAAACCATCCTCCTGCAGAAGGACGAAGCGAATTCGAATGAATATGCCATCATATTCAACACCCTCCAGAAGGATCCGACGAACACGGAAATAGAAGCTGTCAACTACATCTACAAACAGCTCCGCAATTCCGAACCGCCCGACGAGGCGACCGCCCGCGATGTGATCGACAAGCTCTTCTTCTCCGAGAAGCGCTACGATCTGGGGAGCGTGGGCCGTTTCCGCCTCAACAAGAAACTCAAGATCGCGACCGATCCCGAAGTGCGCGTTCTCACCAAGAACGACATCATCGAGATCATCAAGTACCTGATCCAACTGATCAATTCCAAGGCGACCGTCGACGACATCGACCACCTC
>CABTXO010000129.1 GCA_902488725.1 uncultured Bacteroidales bacterium | reverse complement strand
TATTTGTATACATGTAGAGTTGATTCCCCTCGATGTCCCGCACCATCAACGGATATTTTGAAATCCGGTTCGCGTTGCAGCCGATGGAGTAACCTTCGTTGACCGGAGAAATCGATCCCTTCCGGACAGGGAATTCGACATCCTTGAGCGTCACATAGGTATAGATGTCCGCGTCGGTCAGTTCGCCGATATGCTTTTCCTTGACCGGCACATCGGATTTCGATCCTGCCGTCCTGGAGACGATCATGTTTTTGGTCACATTCTTGATCACGGCCCGGTCCGGATCCGAATGGAGTGTCGCAACCGCTCCATGCAGAAGGAGCCGTACCTTGTCATAGGGATTGAACACATTGTCTTCCGGAGTGGCGGTCAGGAGACAGATTCCGCGCTTTCCGTCAAGCGATTCCAGATAAACCGTCCGCTTGGAACCGGAATAGTCGATGGCGGAAGTCGTCACCTGCTCGTTCTCGCCGGCATTGCCGGATTCCGTGTTGCTGACCACGATTCCGCTCACGATGACGTAGTCCTGGACCACCTTGCCCGTCGCATAGGTGTTGACGACATCTTCCATGGATATCTCCTTGCCGATGCTCTCCTTCGAGGTCTTCTGAACGAGGTTCAGGGTAAGCGCGACCTGATCTCCCCACCCGTCTTTGTAGGAAAGGTGGACCGTCGCTGTACGGGGATTGACGGCATCGGGGTTCGGATCCGTACGGATGGACAGCACGCGATCATCGCTGTCGGAGTCGCTGATGGAAATCTCCTGAATCCAAGTCGTATCCGATTCGCTGTCATAGGTTTTGACCACAGTCATGTAGGAGAACGGGACATTCGTCATCACGTCCTCCTGCTGCGTACCGCCTGCGCCGGGCAGGATGATCGAGGTGTTCTCCTTGGACAGCAGAGCGTTGATCAGGCCCTTCTGCTTGATGAAGATCGTGTCCCTCCTGCCGTCCACGTCACTGCACAGGACAATGCGCGCCATCCGCTTGAATTCTTCGTTGAAGGCGCAGGACACGGCGATGGAATCGTCCTTCGATCCTGTTTCTGCACCGAGTGTCAGCCAGTCGGCATCGCCCAGTTTTTCAATGTGGTATGGTCCGTTTGCCCAGACTGCCATCTTCTGAGTGCTGTTCTCCGGTTCGAAGATATACTCGAATTGAGTGGCTCCCAGTTCGACCAGGGCGATTTGCGCGGCATCGTCATAGTTGCAGGATGCTGCAGTCAACAGTCCCAGGGCACCCATGACCGTGAAGCCGATTGTATCAATGGTTTTGTTGAAAAATTCCATCTTTTTTCTGATATTAATTGTAACGAATGGTCAGCGTGCCGATGCGAATACCCGTGTTCCGGTCGGTGAGGATCCCTTTCTCGATCCCCAGATTGGTGAGATAGGTCGAAGACGAAGTCCCGGGAATGATGTCGGTCACCTTGTCGGCGACTTGGAACCTGAGTACCACCTTCTCTTTCCCGAAACAGTCTGAAGGAAGCTTGCAGACATGATCCTTGAATCCCGGACAACTGTCCTGAGAAGTCGTCGACCACCAGACGATAGAACGGTTTTTAATGATGCCGCAGCCGGGAACTTCCATAAATTTCGCACCTCCGTCAACCGAATAGAGAAGCTTCCAATGGGCAGGCGAATCAAGGGTGGTGGTGCCTTGGTCGCCGTGGTTCCATACCAGCCCCATAATCAGATTCTCCCCGCTGATTCCTTTTGTCGAGAACGAGATCTCGAAATAATTGCCTGCATTGTTTGCAAAATCCCACCATTTTTTCGTCAGCTTAAGACCCGCATTGGAGATCAGTCCCTTCATGTTGGTTCCGGAAGGATCATGCCACAATGTGCTGTTGTAATCCGGAGTGCCGGAAGTCGTCGCACCGTATACGTTGAATTCTCCGGAGCCTTCTTCCGGGATGAGGTCGACAACCTTGTCATTCCAGTTCCATTCCACGAGGGTGCGGGAGAATTTTTCTCCATTCAGCGCAATGTCGCTTTTGGTCATCGCACGGACCTGATACCGGCCCAGATCACCGTAACGGACATGATCTTCATGGACGACAATCCCGACAAAGGATCCCGATCCTTGCGGGACAACACTGGCATTGTTGCCACCTCTGCCGTCCCGTCTCCAGGGCACGTAAGAATTCGTGAGCATGTAGATTGCATCGCCGGCCTTGTCGCTCATCACGAGCGGAGCCGTATCCCAACGAGGGAGGGTCGTCCCGGATTTGGGATTGATCCCCTTGGGGACATCCCGGATGGAATAACCGTCCGCTGCGTTCGTGAAACTGCCGTCCTTGCAGAGAACCTCCACATTCGTCAGGGTAACCATTGTGTAGAGATCCTCATCGGTCAGATCCTGAATGGATTTCTTCTTGGCCGGGACCAGGAAAGAATCCGGGGCCTTCATTTCGATGATATTGTCTGCCGTCAACCCTGTCAACGTGTACCGTTCAGGCTCCAGTTCCCTCACCAATGTCGCACCGGCAAGAACGATGCGCACCTTTGCATACCGCTCCAGGATGTTGTCGTCGGCATTGTCAAATTTCAACATGAAACCGTAGCGACCGTCCAGACTTTCAATGTAGGCTGTCTTGTAGTTCTCTGAGTAATCGAATCGGAATTGCGCGATCTGTCTGTTCTGCGCGATGTTCGCACTGCCGGGGTCGCTGACCACATAGCCTTCAATGTACTGTTTTTCGGTCAAGGTACCCGGTGCCATGGAACGCACTGCGGAAAAAGAGATCGCGGCCGGATAAGCATCCTGGTCAATTGACAGGCTCTGCTCGATCGCATTCCCCGCAGCATCCCGGTAGGTCACGGTGATCGATCCGCTTCTCGCAGCACCTGTCTCATTCCTGGTCACCGAGAAATTCAATCCGTCCCGTGAAAGGGAGACACTTCTGATCCACCCGTCTCCACCTTCCGGGACAATCGAATATTCGATGTTGTTGACATACGAATAGATGTTGTTGGAGGCGGACGGGATCAGATACGTTCCGTTGTATCCGGCAATGGAAGTCGAGTCCCGGTCGAGTTTGAACTCCGGACCAGAAAGTCCCTGCGTAATAGTCTGGGTTGCATCCGTACGAATGCCGTTTGCATCGGCAATGGAGATTTTGAGGACGGCAATGCGCGGTAGATCTCCCGAATTTGCCTCAACCTCATATCGGACCCCTTCGCGTTCGACTTTCACATTCTTTACCCAGGCGTCAACTGTTGTGGAAGGCTCTTTGCCGATCGAAACGATGCCCAGCGTGTCTCCTTCCACTCCCAGATACAGAACTTCTCCTGTGATGTCAGGCAGATTGTAGAGCAGGTTCGTCTTGATGGGGGTCGTGATGGTGGCAGCGGTCTTCAACAGACTGATCGCTGCATTCTTGAAGGAAAGCGAGGGTTCGGTGATCTTTCCGGCCTGGACGATCCGGATCGTATCCCGGACACTTTCCGTATTCAAGATCAAATTCAAGACTCTCGATACTCCATAATTCGCGGAGTAGGTGAACACGAGATCCGAATTCCCTTCACCGGAAACCTTGTTCAGAGATGCCCATGGCACCTTCGGACTGAATTCGGCCGTCCAGCCCCCGGTCGAATAGACCATGATGTGCGTCGATCCGGCAGACTGGGAGAGATCCAGTTTGTGGGAAGTCACCGCAAGCGGCAGATCCAGTTCATACGGTTTGTCGCCGCAGGAAGCAAGAGCCAGCATAGCCCCGGTGATGACGGCACCGGCATGAATGATGTGTTTTATTTTGTTTATCATAATCGTCGTGCTCATTTGCTATAGACCATATTTCGCATATTCCTTGTTGTCCAGATGATATTTGGAATAGACCACCTCAGTCTCGGGAATCGGATAATACTCGTGGCAAGGAAGAATGTTGTTGACTAGGGTCGAATAGTCCGAATAATCAAGCACGGACTGATACCAGATGCCCCATCGTACGAGATCATACTTTCTTTGGAATTCTCCGATCAATTCCCGCGCCCGCTCGCACCGGATTTCGTCCTGGAGCCGGATCGGAGTGCGGAAGACATAGTCTTTGAGCCCTGCGCGATTCCGGGTCATGTTGAGGTATTCCACGGACTTTTCATTTTCCCCCAATTCATTGTAGCATTCAGCCATCATCAGGATTGCATCCGCATACCGGAAGACTTTGTAATTGTTGCCGTCAGAACTGCCCTGCATGTTCGGACACCAGAACTTGGGACCCATCCATGGCCGTGAGTTGACATTTGCAAAGGCATGCCCGTTGTATTCCCAAGCCATGTTGTAGTTCTTCCGGATGTCGGGGCCGAGCTTGTTCTGCAGGCCTTGGCAGAAATAGACATTCGGTCGCATGGAAGACCAGGTCGTCGACTGATCTCCCAGTTCTTCAATTCTGACCCCGTCATAGATGTCGCCCTTTCCTTTGAATGGCGTGCAGATACATGCAACATTGGAGACATATTGCACCCCTCCCTGCGTATAGGTATGCTGGACCTCCATGATGGATTCGGGCGTGTTCTTGTCCCGGAAGCGGATGTTCTCTTCGTAAGAATAGTCGGAAAGAGGTCCGTAGATCTTCTCCAGGCTTTTGAGTGCCTCAAGCGCAGTATTCCAGTCCTTGTTCCACATGGCCATCTTGGCGATCAGCATGTAGGCGCAGGCGGCACCCAGACGATTGCCTTTATTGTCATACGTTCGTGTCTGAGGCACCAGACCGACGATCTCCTGGAGATCCTTGATGCAGGCGTTCCGCGTGTCCACTGCACTCATTCTGGGAAGAATGGCGATCCTTTCTAAGGTTTCGTTGTCGGAGACATCATCGAAATAGAACGGGACATCCCCGAAGAAACTGGTAAGGGTGTAGTAATAAAAGGCACGCAACGTCTTGGCCTCGCACAGCAAGGCAAGCCGTTGGGGATCCGCTTCATCAATCTCGCCGTCATCATCCAGAAATGCTCTGGAAGAACTGATTCCCTGGACAGCGAAATTGCAGCGTTGTATTCCCAGATAGCATTGTGTCCATACAGTCGAGCCGAACCTTGGCGTCACGGGAGAGATGTCCAAGCTGGCGTCCAAGGTGCCGGAAGGGCAATATGCAATGTCCGTCACGCACTCAGTAGCGAGCAAGTACATGAATGTATACAGAGGCGTGATCGACATGTAACAGCTGTTCACGACAGACTGGCATTCAGCTGTTTTTCTGAAATAATTATCAGGTGTCGACAAAGAAGAAGTATCCTCTGCGAGTGAACAGGCCTGCAGCAGCACGCCCGCCATCGCGGCAATCATGAATATTCTAACAGGTTTCATAGTGAGCGAGAAATGTTGATTAGTACCGGACTTGAACACTGAAGGTGATGGTTCTGGATTTCGGATAGGCACCGAGGTCCATACGCCGCAGCGTCGAGGAAGACCCTTGGCTGGAAACATCCGGGTCGAAGCCATTGTAGTTCTTCCACAGGAAGAGATTCTCCCCGATCACGCTGAACGTAAGATCCTTGAAAGGAATACGTGATTTGTGGAGATCCAGCCTGTAGGAAAGGGAGACATTTTTCAGACGCAGGAACGATGCATCGTGGATCATGAAGTCACTCGGGAGAGAAGCATCGGCTTTCCCAGCCGCCCGAGGTATGTCGGACATCGGATTCCTTTCGGGATGCCAGGCCCCCGCCCAATATCGATACTGATTTGTGAACTTGGGTTCCCCCCCGTAGATATAGCTCGTGGTTTATAT